>JAHJGQ010000103.1 GCA_018824365.1 Nanobdellota archaeon
TATAGAAAGATAAAAATATAGAAAGAAAAAAAATATAAAAAAAAGAAAAACCTATTTTTTCTTCTTAGCTGGTTTCTTTTTAACCGCTTTTTTAGCAGCTTTTTTCTTAACTACTTTTTTCTTAACTGCTTTCTTTTTAACTACTTTTTTAGCAGCTTTCTTTTTGCCAGCTTTTCGACCGCGAGCCATTTTAGCTCTAGCCACATTACCATTCTTATCAACGAAGTATAGGTAACCTGATACTTTCTTCACACCAGTTTTTGCAACGACTTCTTTCTTTACTTTTCCTTTCTTACGTCCAGCTCTACTCATCAAAGCTCGAGCTACATTTCCATTCTTATCAACAAAGTAAAGATAGCCGGACTCTTTTTTTACACCTGTTTTTGCTACAAGTTCAGCCATAAATCAACCCACCTCTCTTTTTATTTTAGATTATCTTGAAAACATTTCGTTTTCCTGCTATCTGATAAATTAAGATAGTATTTAAACCTTTCCATTTTTCCGTCGGGTAGTCGACGGAAGAAAATAAATGGTTCAAATTATTGGATAAACATTAGATTAAATACTTATCAAATACTCTTATTAAATATTGATTAATAATCAATTTTAGCCAAGGCTTCTTCAATATCTAAGACGTCACTTAAGTTAACAACACCCATTAAAAACTTTTCTTGTTCATCAAGACCAATTCTAGGACAAGCTGTATTGACCCACACATCAATAAAATTAAAGTTTTCCAATTGATTAAAAGAGATGTTATTATCAATAAAATAATAAAATTTCTTGTTAGGATATTTCCTTTCCAATTTTAAGCTTGCTTTAAGATGCTCTTGCCCTGGTTTTATTGTTATAAGAACACCTATATTATCTGAATTTAAAAATTTCATAAGAGATCCTTTTTGCTTTTTTAATATTTTACCAATATCATTTAAACTTAACAAAGACATTTTTTCATTTATTGGATCGTTACAGATAACTTCTTTCAGATTATTTTTATCTTTCTGAGCATAAACTAAAGCCAGTGGATGAAACCTACCATCTCCAATATATAGATAACATTCCACTTTTTCAGTTAGATTTAAAGAATCTTCATATACATTACAACCTAACAATTGCCCTTCTTTATGAGCCCTCGCTGGTTTTGAAATGACCATTTGAATATTGTTTTCTTCTAATTGCTTTTTTATCCAGTCCAGATTATTAACAAACTGCACAGAAGCAAATAAGCCTACTTTAGAATATTTCTTCTTTTTAAGATAATCAAGAGTATCTTTACATAATTCTACTTTTCCTTCATACAAAGATTTTAAGAACATGATTTTCATCTTACCATCCCTCTAATCTCTTATTGAAAGGATTATGTCCCCAACTGATTAACAAGTCCACTTTCATCTTCTCTAAACCTAAAGGCATGTCACAAGCACCAAAATTACTTCCCAGCCAAATCAACACTTTTGCTCCTGTTTCTCTTTCTATTTTGTCAACAATCTCTTTAGCTTTCGGCTTCAAACCGTCCGGTAGTTGGATACAGATTATTTTTGCTTTGATTTCTTTTACTCTTTTGACTGCTTCTTCCAATTCCAATTCATACATAGCAACTTTTTTATAGTGTTTCTTTATATATATTACGGAGGAAACTTGTTTCCGTAGTAATATGCTAGAAACTTTGTTTCTTTGCATATTTCTGTAAATATGAAAATCATCAAAAGATCACAAGAACTTAGGACAGTTAAATTACAGAAAATAGGAGAACATCTAATTAAAATAGGTATCAATGCCAACATCATGACTGCCATCTCATTGATGTCAGGAATAATCTCTGTCTACTTTCTTTTTAATAATTACATTTTGTTTTTTTTATTTGCAACACTACATCTAATTGCAGATGGTCTTGATGGAGTTATTGCCAGAATTTCGGAAGAAACTAATTTTGGCAAATATTTTGATTATATCTCTGATAGGTTTATTGCCTTTTTGATACTGATCAAATTAGGGTGGTTCCTACAGGATTATTATGTTTACATCATTACAGGACTTTTCTTAATAGCAAACATTGTTTATTTCATTTCAAGATTCAAAGCCCCAATTTTATTTATTAGAAGTACTGCTTTAGGAGTTTTAGCCGTAGCCACTCATCCTTGGTTCCCATACACCGAATCTCTTTTAATATTAGGTTATTTAACTGCAGGCGCAGTGATGGTTTATTCTTTAGCTAAACAATTACAATGGTTTATGAAGATATCATAA
>JAHJGQ010000104.1 GCA_018824365.1 Nanobdellota archaeon
AGCAAGATAAACAGACGTAGAAAGAGCTAGAACTGTCGCTATTAGTATTACTATCAAGGTTACTGATCCTCTTTTTCCCATTTGTCCTCTTTTTATATCCATTTTGTGAATTTATTATCGTATATAAATCTTTGCTTAGACTTTCTTTTTACCCTCTTCAAATTCTACATACCAACGATCTTTTTTAGGGTCGTATCTAAAGACAATATTATTTTTTTTGTTGACATCCAATTTGAAGAGAAGGGGTTTAGGAATAGTTGTTTCAAAACTACTTCCTCTTTTGTACAACTTACGTTTAAATTCCAAGATTAAATACTTATTTTTTTACTATTTATAAAACTTACTATTTTATTCAATTAAATATTAACATAAATGCTTATTAAAATACTTATTTTTTGAAGGTAAAATTTAAATAGTCCTTTTGTTTTGTTTAGCTTGTGAAAAAAAGAGGACTGTCTTCAAAAGAAAAGAAAGAGATTATGCTGATATCAGGTTCAATTCTAATGGTAGTTATAATAGGAGTATTATTACAGTTTGTCGGAAAAGGAAATACTTTTGCAGGTGCAGCTATCGATCCTAATTACGCAACTTCAGAGGGCGTGATGAGTCTGCTTAACAGCTATACACCAGTTAAAGGCAACGGAAATTGTAATACTCTTTGTGGAGAGATGATCTGCATTCCGTTTCAAAATTCTTGTGAACAGAATATTGATAAGAACCAGTGTTATTGTGTGAATGTGCCGAAGTGAATGAAAGTTTTATATTTGTTGAAAGAAAATAATAATTTATGGATAAAAAAGTAAAGAAAATAGTTGAATCGTCCAAAAAAGATAAGTCTATTTTAGCAGTAGCTTTCTTTGGCAGTTATGCTCGAGAAGAGAAGTTTAGAGATATTGATGTTTGTATCTTTCTCGCGCCTAAAAAATATTCTCCGACAGAACTTTCGATGAAAAAGATGAAATATACCCTTGAGGATGAAAAATACGATGTACAAATATTTCAGCAGCTTCCGTTATATATAAGAAAACAGATTTTAAAAGAAGCTAAAATAATTTATTGTAAAGATGAAGATTTGTTATACGATCTTTATTTTGAGACGCTTCGTGATTTTGAACTTTTTAAACCCATTTATGAAGGCTATCTAGAGGCAGTAGCAAATGAATAAGCAAAGAATAATTTCACTCATTGATCAACTGAATATTTATCTGAGTGAATTAAAAGAACATATTCCTAAAAAATTTCAAGAATATTCTAAAAACATTGAAAAGAAAAGATTTTGTGAGAGAACATTACAGCTCATGATAGAAGTATGTATTGATATATCTCAATTATTAGTAAAAGAGTTGAAATTAGGACTGCCAGCAGAAGAAGAAAATCTCTTTGACAAATTAGAAGAAGCTAAAGTGCTGTCTGAAGAGATGAAACTTAAGTTAAAGGAAATGAAAAAATTTAGGAATGTTTTAATCCATCGCTATACTAAAGTTGATGACTCTTTAGTTTATGAAAATGCCGTAAAGAACATTAAAGATTTTATTGAATTTAAGAAAGAGATACTTTCTTTCTTAAAAGAGCAAAAACCACAAGATAATTAGAAAATTGTAAAAGAAGAACTGCCTAAACTTAAAAAAGAAGTAGAGATCATTTTAAATAGTTTTAATGGTTAAGTTGAATGATGAGAAAAGAAATTGCAGAGATTAAAAGAAAAGCACTTCCCCTATTAAAGAAATATGATGTTTCTAAAGCCGGAGTTTTCGGCAGTTATGCAAGAGGAGAAGCTAAGAAAGGCAGCGACATAGACATGTTAATTCAGTTTAAAGGGAGAAAAAGCTTGTTAGATTTAGTTGGCTTAGAGCAGGAATTAAAAAAAACTCTCAATCGTAAAGTTGATTTAATTACATATAAATACATACATCCTCGTTTAAAGGAAAGAATATTAAATGATGAAATAAGAATACTATGAAAAAAGACCCTTTAATATTTATTGAAGACATTTTAAAGAGTGTAAAGAATATTGAATCTTTTTCTAAGGGCCTTACTAAAGAGAAATTTATTAAGAATAGATTGAGACAGAGTGCAATCATAAGAGAATTAGAAATAATCGGTGAAGCTGTAAAAAATGTTCCAGAAGAATTTAAAAATAAGTATCATAAGATAGAATGGAAAAAGATTGCGGGATTGAGAGACAAATTAATACATACTTATTTTGAAATAGATTTAGATCTTGTTTGGGAAATAGTAAATGGAGATTTACTTAAACTTAAAAAAGAAATAGAGATAATTTTATCAAGTCAACAAAAATAATAT
>JAHJGQ010000105.1 GCA_018824365.1 Nanobdellota archaeon
ATTATTAATAATCTACCCAACAAAAAGAGCATACTTTTCTTTGCCTTCAATCTCAGAAATGATTCTTTTAATTACTATCTGCTTTGGATCTGGCAATAGTTTTACCCTATTCTTCAAATCTTCAAAACTTTCAAAAGGTTTAGCTTTTCTAGCCATAAGCACTTCCCACATATGTTTTTTACCTAAACCTGGAAGCAATTCTAATTGATGCATACGCATACTTAAAGGCTGTGCTTTATTGAAGAATTCAACAAATTTTTTCTCATTATTATTTACTACAAATTCAATGACATGTTTCAATTCATTTTTTGCAGTTGCAGTCAGCTTTTCTGTAGAAATTTTGCCTTTAATATGATGTATATCATCCCTTTTTCCCTCTCCGATATAAACTTCCTGATGAGGTTGTAAGAAAACTCCTTTCTTAGGGATCAATTCTAGTAAAGTCAAGTGATTTACTCCCAAAGCCTGAACGATGGGACTTTTTACAGATCCTTGCTCGAAAGGATAGCCATGTTCTAGATAATCTAAAACTATCGCTTTTTCCTCTCTTAAAGTTTTTTGTTCGGGTAATGTCATTTTATAGCTCAAATTATTAGGTAATATTTTAAAATTAATAAAAATTGCGTTTTTATTCTATAAAGTCTTTTACTGTTTTAAGTATGCTCTCCTGATCCTTTTTAGGTAAACTTAAAGGATAGGATTGTAGAATAATCTTAAGCTCATCCGCAGTTTTTGGCATAAAATCAATAATTTTACATAAATGTTCTTCTTTGATACGGGTAAGCTTTAAATCTATCAACTTTTTATTTAATTCCTCTTTTTTTTCTAATGATAATATTGTGAAATTATCAAGATATTCTTTAGCTTTATTAGAAAGATAATTTAATTCACCGTCACGTTTTTCTATAGCATTCAAACTAGTTTTAACGTCTACCAGTGATAATGGTTTCTCTTCAATGAATTGCGGGGCAGCCATTTTTAGATTAAACTGATTTTTTTAAATGAAAAGGATGTACAAATAAAATTTTTTCTTTTCCTCCATCTTTAATATTAACCTGATAACATGATCCTTTTTTACCGGTAATTTTGCCATTAAGTCCATGAAAACGAGGAAAGAACATCCCTTTTTGTATGTTAGAGTTTATCTTCAAGTTAACTCTTTCTCCAACAGCAAATTCTTGGAAATACTGGCTTAAAGGAACTTTACCTTTTTCACGATAATGTCTTTTGAATTTATGTCTTGTCTTTCTCTGCTTTGTACCTATTCTAGTTACCATGAGTGGCTTGTAAGGGAGTTGATTTATAAAGGTTTCGGGATTTAAAAAGTAATCTCACCATAAAACATGGACTTAAGATTAAACTAATATTATTTTAAATCATTATTTTGAAGAAACAAATAATTTATTATTAAGCTACTTATTTAGGATAAATCAAAAGTTGAGGAAAGATAAAAATGGTAAAGGATAAAAAAGAACTAAAGCAACCTTTAATTGGTTTTGTTCAACATTGCGCTTTGGAAGTTTATTTGACACTACAAACAATTAGGTCAGATCATGGTTTGTCTCCAGAAGCAGAGGAAAGTGCTCTTGAGGTATACTTAGATAATTGTAGAAACTATGTTATTACCAATGATTTGTCCAATGATGTTGATTCTTTTGAAAAGCAATTTAGGGCTGCTTATCAAAAACTTAAAGAAAAATCATAGGAATCATATTCAAAGAAAAAGAGAATTCACAGATAAGCAACTGGCTTTCTTTTATAGCTTAAGCACAAATATCTCCAAAAAAAAGAGAATTAAAAAGAAAAGTCATTTTAGCGAAAACCTTAATAAAAAATGCTCAAAAAAAGAATATAATGAACATCTATCAAGAAATAATCACTGAATTTAAGAAAGGAAACCTTACAGATAGACAGTTGGCTAAATTGAAAAGAGACTTAGCTTTAAAATACAAATTAAATAAAATTCCCACAAACATTGAAATCTTATTATCACTTACCCAAGAAGAAGTTAAGAAATATAAGAAATCTCTTCTCACTAAACCTACAAGAACTATTTCCGGAGTTGCTCCAGTAGCGATAATGACTAAACCTTTCCCTTGTCCGCATGGTAAATGTATCATGTGTCCTGGAGGAGTAGATAGTGAATTTGGAGATGTACCACAATCTTATACTGGAAAAGAACCAGCAACAATGCGCGGTATCAGAAATAAGTATGATCCTTATTTACAAGTATTCAACCGTCTGGAGCAATATATCTTATTAGGCCATAACTGTGAGAAGGTAGAACTAATCTTAATGGGAGGAACTTTTCCCAGTTTTCCTTTGGAATATCAAGAAGAGTTCGTCAAATATGCTTTCAAAGCAATGAATGATTTCTCTGAACTGTTTTATGATGATAAAGGGGAATTTGATTATATTAAATTTAAACAATTCTTTGAGTTGCCTGTTGATGATTTAGGTGATAAGAAAAGAGTTGAAAGGATACAAAATAAGCTATTAAAAATAAAAAAACAAGAAGAAACTACTTTAGAAAATGAGCATAAAAGAAACGAGACTGCAAAAATTAGATGTGTGGCTTTATGCATTGAAACCAGGTCTGATTATGGTTTATTGGAACATGGTAATCAGATGTTAAGATTAGGATGTACAAGGGTTGAGTTAGGAATCCAAAGTGTTTATGATGATGTTCTAAAAAAAATTCAAAGAGGACATACAACAAAAGATACAAAAGAATCCATCAGAATCCTCAAAAATCTTGGTTTTAAAGTAGCTGGCCATTACATGCCTGGTTTGCCAGGAGTAAACAAAGATAAAGATCTTGAGGGCATGAAGTTACTTTTTAATGATCCAGATTACAAGCCAGATATGTTAAAGTTGTATCCATGCATGGTCACAAAAGGGACTAAATTATTTGAGGAGTACAAGAAAGGCAAATTCAAACCATTGACAGCTGATCAGGCAGCAGAACTAATTGTCGAATTCAAGAAGTTTATCCCAGAATATTGCAGAGTGCAAAGAGTACAAAGAGATATTCCTACTTACCAAATAGAAGCTGGTGTAGAAATGACTAATCTACGACAATATCTGCATGAGAAGTATGATGTTAAGTGTAGATGTATCCGTTGCAGAGAACCAAAAGGAAAAAATATTAATTGGAAGAGTATTAAGATTAAAGTAAATGAATATAAAGCATCTGGTGGAAAAGAATTCTTTATTTCCGCTGAAGATATAAAAAATGATGTTTTGGTTGGTTTTTGCAGATTACGTTTTCCTTCAGAAACTCTAAGAGAAGAAATAACAAAAAAGAGCGCTTTAATCAGAGAGTTGCATGTTTATGGTACAGCTACGGGAATCGGTGATGAAGGGTTAGTGCAGCATAAAGGCTGGGGAAAGAAGCTGATGAAAAAAGCAGAAGATATTGCTAAAAGCAATAATAAAGATAAAATGGTTGTCATTTCCGGAGTTGGAGTAAGAGAGTATTATAAGAAATTAGGATATAAGAAAGAAGGAGTATTCATGTGTAAAAATTTATAAAAACAAGCTTGAAAACAAACTAAACATGGTTTTATACTTAATCGGCATTGGACTTAGTGATGAGAAAGATATAACAGTTAAAGGACTTGAAATCATTAAAAATTCTGATGTAGTCTATCTAGAGAATTATACTTCTTTACTGCAATGTTCGATAAAAGATTTAGAAAAATTTTACGGAAAGAAAATTGTTATAGCTGAACGTGAAAAAGCTGAGCAAGAAGATGAAAAGATTGTTGAAGAAGCAAAAAAAAAAGAAGTTGCTTTCTTAATAATTGGAGATCCTTTCTCTGCAACTACCCATATAGATTTATTCAAGTTAGCTAAAGAACGTAATGTTTCTGTAAAAGTGATCCATAATGCTTCAGTATTAACAGCAGTTGGGACTACAGGACTACAATTATACAAATTTGGTAGAGTTACGTCCATTCCTTTCTTAGAAGACCATCCACAATTAGAAACACCTTACAATGTTCTTAAAGAGAATAAGAAGAATGGCCTACACACACTTTTTTTACTAGATTTAAAGCCAAAAGAAGAAAAACTCATGAGTATAAATGAAGCTTTAGAAATTCTTGAAAAAATAGAAGAAAAGAAACAAAAAAAAATCATCAGTAAAGATATTTTTGTGGTTGGCTGTGCAAGGCTAGGAAGTGAAGATTTTGTCATCAAAGTTGGAAAACTAGAAAAAATAAAGAAAGAAGATTTCGGAAAAAGACCACACTGTTTAATAATTCCTGGAAAGATGCATTTTTTGGAAGAAGAATTACTTGAGATTTATGAAAAAGGATTGTAATTAACGTTTCTACTTAAAGCATATCTAGATTCAAAAAATCCAAACAAATCAGGATTAAATTTAATCCAGAAATCAAATTTTCTTGCTTTTTCTGAATCAACATCATATGGTTTTCCTAAAGCGTTAGCATATTGAATCTCTTTGAATGTTTCTTCAGCTTCTTGGGTAGATATCATATCTGATTTAGTATCACTGTTGGAGGTATAATCTACAATTAATTCAAAAGTAGGTTGCTTATCTTTGCTGAGATAATTAAATAAAGTTTTATAATCTAAAGAAGGATTCTTATAGAATAGTTCTGCCAGGAACTGTTCTTCATGAGTAGAATATTTAACATCAATATTTTCAGTGATATTGTCATTTTCTTCATTTTTAATCTCTCTTTCATTATCATCTTCTATTTCGTCTTCAAAAATAGTGTTCAAATCACTTATTTTTTTATTATTTTGATTATTTTTATTCTTTTTGTTTTCTTTGTTTTCTTTGTCTTGTTCAGCTTTTTCTTCAACATTAACTGAAATAAGAGGAATATTTTTCTTTGAATGTAAATCAACAAAATTACTTGATTGATTATAATTTACAGAACAAATAAAACCAGAAATAACTAAAGTAGACAAAAACCTAGGATAGCGGTTACTCACTTCTCGTAAAACATTTTCTAAAATATTACAACACCCAATTAATAATCTAAAAGAAGTCATTTATAAATTTTGTTAATTTTAAGACTGTAGTAAAAAGTATAAATTATAAATTGACATCCTCCCACGCCCTAAAGGGCGGGGATTCCCTGTGAGGAAAGCAAAATCTTTGGCGTGATGAGCCTCTAAGTAAGCTTTCGCTTTTTCTAAAGTTATATGTCCAATAGATGCAGCAAACTTGCCTGGACTCC
>JAHJGQ010000106.1 GCA_018824365.1 Nanobdellota archaeon
AAGAAAAATAATAAAGAAAAAGAATAAATAAAGATAAATGATAATAAAAATATAAATGGCAAATAAATCCTCCAGTAGAGAAACAGTAATACAACTTAAGAATGTACATAAAACCTATCATATCGGTGAAGTTTCTTTAGAGGTATTGAAAGGAATTAATTTAGAAGTAAAGAAAGGCGAATTTGTTGTCATTGTTGGTCCGAGCGGAAGCGGAAAATCAACATTAATGAATCAGGTGGGAATTCTCGATATTCCAACTAATGGATCTATTCTTTTAGGCGGTCAAGATATCTCTAAATTAAGCGAGTCAGATCTAGCTCAATTAAGAGGAAGAAAAATTGGTTTTATCTTTCAGCAATTTAATTTAATATCCACATTGACCGCTTTAGAAAATGTTATCCTACCAACTATCTTTCAGAACATGTCTGTAGAAGAAAGAACTGCTAAATCAGAAAATCTTCTTAAGCAGGTTGGTCTTGGGGACAGGATGAACCATAGGCCAAACGAGTTAAGTGGTGGACAGCAGCAGAGAGTAGCAATAGCTAGAGCTTTAATCAATAATCCTGAGATTGTTCTTGCTGACGAACCTACAGGAAATTTGGATTCCAAGTCCGGGCAGCAAGTGATGGATCTTTTAGCGAAATTACATACTCAAGAAAAAAAGACAATTATCCTGATAACTCACGACATTGAACTAGTAAGGTATGCTCAAAAAATAGTCCATATTAAAGATGGAGAGATTGTTAAGATAAAACATAATCATCACAAAAGCTAATTCTCAAACTTCACATTGAAAATATTGTATGATATAGTATTATTGTTTTTTTAGTAATTTATTTTAACTTATCTTTTTAATTACATAAATATTTATAAATTACTTTTGAGTCGAGGTTTTATGAGGGTGATATTTACATGGAACAAAAACAATTAGATGAGATAGATGAGTCTTTTTTTGGGGAAGAATTTGTTGAAGATGAAATGATCAGTGAAAGTGAACCTAAACTGAAAGAGAATAAAGAAAAAAAATCTTCAAAAAACAATTCTACCAAGAAAAGTGCTGTAAAAAAAAGTGAAAAGAAAATGACTGCTAAAAAAGAAGAAAAAGAAAGAAATTTTAATGAATTTAATAAAGACGATGCCGATGCTTCTTATTATGGAGCTATAGAAAAAGAAGAAGTTGAAATCAAACATGTTAAAGAAAGTTTTCCGGTTGAAACTTCTCCCCCTGTTGATCCTTGGGATGAAGAAGATGATAATAATGGTGGTTTATTAGGCGAATCATCTACTTGGAAAATATTGACTGGCATTGCTGTTATCTTGCTGGTTGCTTCTGTTTTTACACAGGGTTTTCGTTTCTCGGAAAACTCTCCTGTAGAAGAAACAAAACTGACTTTGTCAGAAGCTGAAGAAAAAGCTGTTGTATATGTCAATGCAAATCTTTTACAACCACCTTTCCAAGCAGAAGTAGAATCTTCAGAAGAACTTAAAGATTTATATCGGATAACCTTGGGGGTTGCAGGACAAAGTGTTAATTCATATATCACAAAAGATGGAAAATTATTTTTCCCACAAGGATTTGAAGTTTTAGACAACCCAAGCGATAATGTTGAACTTTCAGAAGGGACAAGCGATTCAACATCTGAAGATTCTGTATCTGAAGAAAATGTAAATGTTGAAGCTGAATCCGAAGATGATGTTCAAGTTGATTCCAGCGAGGATGTTATTGTTATAGAAGAATCTGTTACTGAACCTATTGTGGAAGAAGCAGAGAATGTAGAAGATGCTGAAGTGGCTGATGATGTTACTTTGGAAGAAAGTGATAGCACAACTGAAAGTGAAACAGCAGAAAACGCTGTTGAAGAAGTTGTAACCACTACTCCTGCAACTACTATAAAAAAGACTCTAGATGCAAAGAAATGGTTATTTACACCAAATGAAGTAACTGTAGCTAAAGGTAGTTCAGTTGAATTTACGATAATCCCGACTGGCTTAGATTTTACATTTGAGGTGCCCGATTTTGGAGTCAAAAAGGATGTTTCAGGAACGACAAAAGTAACCTTTACAGCTGATAAAGCAGGAACATTTGAATTTAAGTGTGGTAGCTGTGAAGATTGGAGAGGCATGACTGGAATCTTAACAGTAAAATAAAGAGAAACTTTTTAATATCTTTTTCTTTTTCTTTTCTTTATCATGGCCAAAACAGAAAAACTTTTTTCAAAAATTGTAATAATAATCTTTTTAGTTATGATTGTCTTGGGATTTACCCTTCCTGGCTTCTTGGAATTAGGTGAAAATAAAGAAGTGAGTGCTGAACAAAGGATTTGTCAAGCGGATGCTGATTGTTATCTTTTATGTGATGATATACCTGTTGTAGCCCTTTGTTCAAAAAATTTATGCCAGCAGAATTCCTGTGGTGAAAAGTCATATTATGAATATAATGTCACACCAATTTCATTTTCATTACAGATTGAAGTTGTTAATCTAGTCAAATCCAACGAAAGCAAACTGAATGGAAGTAAATTATATGAAAGTAAAAAAGTTGACTTGGAAAATATGGTTAACTCCAATGATATTTTTGTTAAGTTTTCAGATGATAAAGTTAATTTGTATTCATCTGGTTTATCTTTAAATGATGTACTTGAAAAACTTGGAATGAGCATGACAAATAAGTGTCTGGTAATAAATGATGAACAATATTGTGAGGATGATGAAAAAGAACTGAGTTTAATTGTCAATGATAAAGAATCTTATTCTTATGGGCAGTATCTTCCTAAAGAAGGAGATACTGTTAAGATTGCTTTTAATGAGAAGTTAAGTAAAGAACCAGTTGAAGAACTGGTTGAAGAATTAAGTAACA
>JAHJGQ010000107.1 GCA_018824365.1 Nanobdellota archaeon
AATCTTATCGGTAAATCTAGCTGCAATCTCTTTAGTCTTATCAGTGCTCCCAGTATCAACAATAATAATTTCATCTACAAGATCTTTAACTGAATTAAGACATTGTTCCAAGTACTTTTCTTCATTCTTTACAATCATACAGAGCGAAATGGTTGGCATAAAGATACGTTAAGAAAGAGCTTTTATAATATTTTTGAAAGTAATATCGTTGTAAGTATTTTTATAATCCATTGAAAGTTTTCTTAGATCCCCTTCGTCAACCCCTATTTGCTTAGCTCCTAATTCTTTCTTAACCCTAAAAATAAATTCAATAAACTGAGTTACATTCTTAGGTTTCTCTGTTTTATTACAACGCTCAAAGTCCAGTAAAACCGATTTATTATTTCTATCTATGACAATATGCTTTAAAGGATGGTGCATCTCTTCTTTATTTACTTTTAATATATCCATTACAAAACATTGTTCTAAAATTTGAATTAATATTTTTTTAATTTCTTCTTTACCATTATCTTTAATCCAATCTAAAATAAACTTCCCTTCAACAAATCCATAGACAAAATATTCTTTATCATAAAACAATAATCTTGGTCCGATGTTTTCATTATTCAATACTTTCAGCCAATTCACTTCATTCTTGATCCTTTCTAAAGCTTTAGATTCCTTTCTCTTGATTTTAATTGCAACTTTAATAAGATTCTTTTTTGAAGGAAAATGGGTTTTAATCAGTTTGCTTTTATCTAAAACGCCAGTAAAGATTACACCCCTTTTTCCTTGAGTAAAATAATGAATATTTTCTATTCCTTTTCTTTCCAGTTCCCTAAGCAGAGGCGTTTTAAAAATTTCATAGACAAACAATTCTTCAAAAGCTAATTTCTCTTTACCTATTTCTTTGTATTCTAGTAGATTATTGTTAATTATTTCTTCAATTTTAGTTCTATTTGTCAAAGAAGAAAACAAGAACAATATTTTTCCGTCAGGGAATAAATATTTAGAGATATGGTTAAAGAAACGTTCAGAGATTTCCCAACCTCTCTTTCCACCATACAACGACACATCCTCAATTCCTTTATCTTGAGGTAGATAAGGGGGATTAAAAATGATTAAATTAAAATATCCCTCTACGTTTTCAAATAAATCACTTTGTAATACATTTATTTTTCTTAGTTTTTTTTCTTTAATCTCATCATTTAATCTGTTCACTACATTTTCATTAATGTCTACTGCAATTACTTCCTTTACATTAGGATTTTCAATAGCAGTTAATGCTTGAATTCCAGAACCCGTTCCAATATCCAATACCCTACCAAAAGCATATTTTCTAACAAATTTTTGCAATAAGTAAGAATCCTCAGCCGGCTGATAGATGTCCATATGGCATTAAATATACACAATCTTTTTAAATATATAATAAACAATTAAGCAAAACAACAATGGGCTTGTGGTCTAGTGGCTATGACAGTGCCCTTACATGAACTTAAATTCATATATGAAATTTAGTTCGAGGTGAGGCATTGATCCCCGGTTCGAGGTACTTGCAGAGAATCAAGATTCTCTGTTTGCACGATTATCCGGGCAGGCCCACTATTTTTTTGATATTTCTTCAAAAAAACAATAAACATATAAACAAAAAATTACTCCTTGTTAAATAATGCAACAAAAATTATTTGATTTGTTATTAGATAAAGATGAGATTAGCTGGAAAACCATCATCTATGACTTAGTAAAAAGTGAAGAGATGGATCCATGGGATATTGATCTTACTATTCTTACAAAAAGATTTATCCAAGTCATTAAGGAAATGAAAGAAAATGACTTGAAAATTCCAGGAAAAATCTTACTTGCCGCAGCTGTACTTCTAAAGATAAAAGCTACTCATTTGGTAGACAATGATATAACCAACCTTGACAGATTGATAAATCAAGCTGAAGAAGAAAATATAGAAGAAGAGCTCCTAGATGGTTTTGAAGAAGGGCATAGAAAGAAGAATGAAAGACAAAAGTTTGTTCTAATTCCAAGAAATCCTCAACCAAGAAACAGGAAAGTTTCCATTAATGACTTGGTAGATGCTTTACAACGAGCAATAGCAGCAAAGAGAAAAATCTTAGCTAAGCAAAGACCGGTCAAATATACAATGATGCCAAAAAGTAAATTTGACATCATGGAAGTCATCCGTGACATTTATCATAAGATAACTTATTACACAATTAAAGATAAGAGAAATAAACTTACTTTTACTAAACTCTTACCGCCTAGAGCTGGGAAACTAGAGAAAGTTTACACATTTTTACCTTTACTTCATCTTGAAAATCAAAGAAAGATTGAGACTGAGCAAAGAAAGCATTTTGATGAGATTTATATTAATTTGATTAAAAGCAAGGGACAGAAAGCTAAGTAATTGATTTCTAAATAATTCCCCCACCTCTCTGAGTAAATTGTAAGTAAACTTCTTAGAAATAAATAAAATGAAGATATACTTCTCAAAAAATTTATCAAAAAAATAGGAGAAAAACTATTCTATCATAACAAAGAAAGTTCTTTGGTCATAAATTTGGTCTAATGGATCCGAAGCAGCCGTATCAATTACTTGTAATCTAACCAAATAATTTCCTTTAATCCCTTTACCCTCAATTTCTACTTCGTGTGTTGTTGATTCGTTAACTGACAAGATAGATTCATTATCATCATAAATAAAACCAATTTGTTTCTGTAATTCTTCTTCATCAACAATTATAATATCTCCATTCATTTTTAACACATTAAACGCAATTTGGTACGTTAAATCACCGTCAGTTTTAGTGTTTTTTATTTCAACCGGAAATGTCTCCTGATTACCAGAATCCACTTCTACTCTTGATGATGGAATAGTTATCTTTTTTCCTTCTTTTCTAAGTTGTTCAAGAACTCCAGGTGGTATAACATAATCACAATCTACATTATCTTCCGGACATCCAGGGAAGAAAAAGGAAAGCAAAAATTTTAACATTGTAAATAATACAATTGCAACAATTACAATGATTAAAACAACCCACACCTTTTTCATAATTCAATTAAAGTTTCAAAGTTTATAATATTTACTAAAACAAGGAATTTCACTCAAATGATGGCAGTATAGAAAATGAACACTTAAGAAAAATCAGGGTGGTAATCGATTTCTCTTTTTTACAAATTTATATATTACAAAAACTATAATGATTATTAAAACAATGACCCCCACAATAATCCCTCCAAAAAAAAGAATATTGTCGTATAGTATTGGTGAGGCGTCTAATTCAAACAATCCAAGTCTATAAGAAGTAAAATAAGTTCCAAAACGTCTAAATGTTAAACCACTTATTTTAGAATTCACTTCAAAAACATCGCCTTCATTTACTTCTTCTTTATTTACAATTATCTCTTGAATAGACTTTAATGGGTATGCGCTTTCACATTCTCCTGTTGAAACTCCCTCTACTTCTAATTCTAGCCTGTACTCATCTACCCAACAAATTTCACTAAACTCAGGGGATCCACTACAACCAGCTTCTGCAAATTCAACATTTTTTATCGTTCCTTCTAAAGAACATTGTAATGGAGGAAGGGGTGATAATGCTAAGGACAGATTTATAGACAAAACCGTTGCCAAGAATAATACAATAACAACAACCCACACCTTTTTCATAGTTAGAATAAAAATTTCAACATTTATATTATTTACTAATAAATCCCCAATTTATCTACCTTCCCAATTTCACTCTTAAAATCTTACAATAATTACCATTATTCACCTAATTCTCCACAACTTTTTTAAAGAGATAATCAAAATGATTAGTAAGAAAGGCGATTCTCAAAGATATATATTACAAAACATGAAATCTACAAAAAATATCAAAGTACCAGAAAAGATAGTTGATCAGGTTATTGGCCAAGATGAAGCTGTCAAGATTATCAAAAAGGCAGCACAACAAAGAAGGCACGTCCTTTTGATTGGTGAACCTGGAACTGGAAAGTCAATGTTAGGATTAGCACTAGCAGAACTACTTCCAAAATCAGACCTTAAAGATATTCTATCCTATCCAAACCCTAACGATGAAAATAATCCCATAATAAAAACAATTCCAGCAGGAACGGGGAGAGATGAAGTTAAAAAATATCAACTTGATGCAAAGCAAGCTTTCAAAAACAATAATTTTCTACTTTTTATTGTAGCAATCTTCACATTAATAGCTCCGTGGTGGGTACGTTATCATTACAAATCTGATTTAATGTTTACTGCTTTTTTTCTTGGCGGCATGGTGTTTTTAGCAGGTTTCGCCATAATGATGAGTATGGGCCAAAGGATGTTCCAAACCCAGAAAACAATCGCTCCAAAGACTATTGTTGATAACTTTGGTAATAAACAAGCACCATTCTTTGATGCTACCGGAGCACATGCAGGCGCACTGCTTGGCGATGTACTTCATGACCCTTTTCAATCAGGAGGATTGGGAACACCTGCAAACCAAAGAGTTGTAGCTGGGATGATCCATAAAGCACACAAAGGAGTGCTTCTTATTGACGAGATAGCTACCCTTCATCCACGGACACAACAAGAACTTCTTTCATCATTACAAGAAAGAAAATTTCCAATAACAGGACAATCCGAACGTTCAGCGGGAGCAATGGTCAGAACTGAACCAGTTCCCTGCGATTTCATATTAGTAGCGGCAGGCAACATTGAAACCATAAAAAACATGCATCCTGCTTTACGTTCAAGAATAAGAGGTTATGGTTACGAAGTATTCATGAACGAAACTATGCTGGACACTAAAGAAAATAGGATGAAAATTGCCCGTTTTGTTGCTCAAGAACTTAAAAAAGAAGAAGGAAAAATACCTCCTTTTGAATTATCCGGAATTAGTACTATAATTGAAGAAGCAAGAAGAAGAGCAAACAGGAAAGGCCGCCTTACTCTTCATTTAAGAGGTTTAGGAGGATTAGTAAGAGCTGCAGGAGATCTAGCGAAAGAAGAAGGAGCTAAATACGTAACCAAGAATCATGTTAAAGAAGCTAAAATACTAGCAAGACCACTTGAACAACAGATTGCTGATAAATACATTGAACGAAAAAAAGAATACGAATTGATAATGACTTCTGGAGTACAGGTTGGAAGAGTAAATGGCCTGGCAGTTATTGGAAGCGGAACTGCCCATTCAGGAATTTTACTTCCAATTGAATCAGAAGTTACAATGGGTGGAAAGAAAGCAGAAATAATTGCTACTGGTAAATTAGGTGAGATTGCTAAAGAAGCAATCAAGAATGTCTCTGCAATCATAATGAAATATTTTGGTGAAGACATTAAAGAAACTAAAGACATTTATGTACAATTTTTACAGACATATGAAGGTGTTGAAGGGGATTCTGCTTCAATTGCTGTAGCCACATCAATAATTTCTGCTCTTAAAAATCTTCCAATTAAGCAAGAAGTTGCCATGACCGGCTCATTATCTGTAAGAGGAGAAGTTTTGCCAGTGGGAGGCGTATCTTCAAAAGTAGAAGCAGCTATTGATGCTGGCATTAAAATTATAATTGTCCCAAAAGCAAATATTCAAGATATAGTTATCGAAAAAGAGAAGCTTAGCAAAGTAAAGATAATTGCAGTAGTATCTATTGAAGAAGTACTTGAACATGCCCTAGACTGGAATGGTCAGAAGAAACTTAAAGACAAAATTTTTAATGGTAAGAAAAAAAATAAATAAAATCAATAAATTAACCACAATCTTTAAAAACAAAACTCAAATTTAGAACTTAACATGGCACAATCACAACAAAAATCAAAAAGGAAAGTCTCAGGAGGACGTTATCATAGTGCTAGATCAAAGAAAAAACATGAACTTGCTGGATTCCCTACCAACACAAGATTAAGTGCTCAGACAAAAATTAAAGCTGCCCGTGTTCGTGGTGGAAATGTTAAACAATCAGTAAATTCAACAAATCAAATTAATGTAGCTGATAAGAAAGGAAAAACCACTAAGACTGAAATTCTTAATGTAATTGAAAACCCTGCCAATCCGCATTTAGTAAGAAGAAACATTATCACAAAAGGAGCAATAGTAGAAACAAAACTAGGAAAAGTTAAAGTTACTAGCAGACCTGGCCAAGAAGGCTCAATAAATGGTGTTTTAGTCTAAGTTTAGTCTAAGATTAAATTAATTATTTTCTTTAACTAATTTGTTTAATTGATTAATTTTTTTAAGATAATCATTATTTATCATAATTATCAACTATAATTCTTTTTCTGATGATAAAAACTTTTTCTCTTAATATTTTTCTATCCAATTTTAGATGCTGTTTCTATTAAAGTATCAATCCCGCCAAATTGTAAAAGGTAATTTTCTAAAAAGCCAATTCCAAAAATTATTGCTATAATAATAAGTATTATTCCTAAAAAACCCAATACTATCCCAGTTATGGCCATCCATTTTCCTTTTAATTCTTCACGATGAATATGCATCAGACCAGTTATTCCAAAAATAATTGCCAATGTACTAAAAAGAGGGAGTATCAAACCAAAGACTCCTAAAAGTAAAGAAACAAAAGCAAACTCTGAATGCAATTCTTCGTAATTATGTTGAGAACCGTGTTGAGAACTATGTTGAGGGTTGTGTTGAAAATTGTTTTGTTCATGATTCAGATAATATTTTTGGTTATTTTCTTGATGTGATCCTTGCAAGGATTGTGAATACTGTTTAGATTGACCATATTTTGTATAATCAGGCATGACTTTATTTATTACTTGGTTAACTTGAGGATTAACTGAAGATGCTCGAATTGCTGCTTGTTGAGATTGTTGAATTTGTTGTTCTTGATAAATCTGATTATTCAACCAAGGAGAATTCTGTTCAAATAACCTCTTAAGTTCTTGACTAACATCCGGCACAGAAAATATTCACCTCTTAAACATAAGAATTTGTTTCTTTATTTAAAATTTACTTTAAATATAGCCCTAAAACACATCAATGTAAAAATATATTAAAACATATCAAAACATTATTTTGTCTAGTGTTAAACTAACTCTAGCCTTAAAATTTTTAGCTTACGGGAATTGTTATATAAACCACTGGACAACTGGACAAGTACGGATAGAGTATATAAATCACCTTTTACAACAAGAATATATCAAAAAGAGGTGATATCTATGGTTGATCTTACAAATAAAACAATAAGAAAAATATTTGAACGACAAATTCGTGAATTGACACTTAGAACAATAATTGCAAAAGAAGATTCTTTTGATTTGCAACTAAGCGGAGGTTGGTTAAGATGAATATGAAAGAAAGAATCACCTACCTGCTTAACAAGTATGACCATTATGTAAAATGCGACAAACAAACATACATTGATGATTATCTTAACACTATTAACGCCATTACCTCCCCTAACACAAAACACCTCTACATATAAGTGGCCTTTCTGGCCACATTTTTTTTATTTTTTTATTTTTTTTCTGTTTAAGAAAAATATTGAGATTACAAAAATAATATATATGAGAAACTTTTTCTTCAAAACAAATGGAGATCCTTACCAAAACAGAACTGCGTTTACGCCACAAAGAAATTGTAAAAAAAATTGATAGCGGAGCAGTATTTATCCATCCTACAGATACAATTTATGGAATTGGATGTAATGCATCAAACAAAAAATCTGTTGAAAAGATTAGACAATTAAAAGAAAAACTAGAAGGACCTTTCTCAATCTGGGTACCTTCATTAGAATGGGTTAAAGAAAATTGTGAGATTAATGGTGAAGTCAATAAGTGGTTAAAAGAGCTTCCAGGACCTTATACTCTTATTCTTAAAATAAAGAATAAAGATGCAATTGCTGATAACGTAAATTTAAATAAAGATACTATTGGTATTCGTTACCCAGACCATTGGTTTAGTAAAGTCGTAGAAGAAATTGGTTGTCCAATCGTTACAACCTCTGCAAACAAATCAAACAACCCATTCATGACAAGTATAGAAAATTTAAATCAAGAGATTAAAAAAGGAGTTGAATTTATGGTTTATGAAGGAGAAAAAAAAGGAAGACCTTCTAAAATTATTGATTTAACAAAGAAAACTGAAGTCAGGTTGAGGTGAATTACAGACTCATCTTCTTTCCATCGACATAATAAACAGGGCTTTTGAAAACTTGATCACCATGATAAATTGTTCTTATGTCTCCACCAAACCAATAATTGCTTCCTGCAGCAATATGTCCCGTACCCATAACTTTTTCATCTATAATCATAGAACCGATTAATACAGCTCCAGGATTGATACCGATGCCTAACTCTCCAATATGTCTTACCCTATAAGGATATTTAGCACGATTTTCATATTTTTTGAAAGTTTTCTCTAACAACTGTGCATTTTTTCCTTCTATATTTACAATCTTACCTTCTTTAATACACATCTTAACAGGTTCTTTTACAAGTAGCGCACCATTTTCTGTTTTCATGCTTCCATCTATTACTACAGTCCCATTAACTCCATAATAACCGCATGGAGGTATGTAAACCTCACCCGCGGGCATGTTCCCTCCACTACCCGGTTCGTGATAATTACCAATATTAGCAATAGCTTCTTTTCCTGATACATCAAATATTAAATCTGTCCCTGCAGCAGTCTTTACCCTTATCTCTTCAGCTTTGTCCCATATTTTTTTAATCGCTAACCCCGTCTTAGCCATTCTTTTATAACTAACATTCATCGCCTCCAGAAATAAATCAAAATGATTTGACTTAACATCTTCCAATCCAGTAGCTGATAAAAATCTATGACCCCTATTTTTACAAAAATTTCTAAAACTGTTTTCTTCACCAAATCTGCCTAACTTGTTAGATAAGCTAAGTATCACAATATTATTTTTTTCAAGTTTATTGATTGCCTCAATGATGTGATCATCCGTGAACATAAAACCTTTTTTAACTTCTTGAAATAAAAGATTGACATTAAGATTGTTTTTCTTTGCAGCATGATAATACCCATAACTCAGCATAGTAGATATATCACGTCCTTTCTTACCATAATCACTGATGATTAAAACATTCTCACCTTTAATTTTCAGAGAATTCTTAAGAATCTTATAAAATCTAGAGCTTTGCTTTTCTACTAGATTTGTTACTGATTTATCTAAACCAAACATCATTATGAGAGTATGTTGTTCATCTTAAAAAGATTTCTTTGATGAAGTAGGTATTGATGATAAAAAAACAGACAATAAAATTCTTTTATATCTTTTTTATATCTCTTTTTTAGAATGAAGAAATTTTATGAAAAAAGGTAGACAGATTAAAGCACCTAAAAACTGTAGTCCCCACATGACAAAAATGATAATTACCCTATTACCAGACATAAAAGAGATAAATGGGGCTTCATTAGTACCCATCCATTGATGGAAAGATAAAATAAAATACATTGCTAACGGCCAAAAGCTCATCGCCAATAAAAAAATTAGAACAAACATTGAAATAAATACTAAATTTTTAATTTTTCTAGAAGCAGTAAAGTTTGGCTTTAATTTAAAGATAATCGGTTCTATAAAACCTAAAAGGATAATCAACGCAAAAGAGATTCCTGCCACAAACATCCAAAAACCTACTTTTATTATTTCTTCAACCATAGTTTACTTTACAACAAACTTAATTTTTTCTACTTGTTCTGCTGATTCTTTTGTTATTTTTAAATTTAAAGACTTAAATTCTTTTGGGGTAACTACTACTAAATTCGCTTCATTTCCAACCTCGCCGCTATAATTAATAGAAAGTTCGTTAACTCCCGATTTTACATTTTCCAAAACTACTGAGCCAGGCATATCGGCAATAGCCATTCCTTTTACTCCATTTAAAGAGGGAGTTATCGTCCCAGAGATATTTTTAACGTAAACTAATACTGCTTTCCCTTCCTGATCAGAAATAAAAATCGGAATGAAGTCAGAAGGACATTTTTCCTGTAAATCAAAAGAAAATTCTATTTTTCCAGAAGATTTTGAACTACTATGGACTAAAAACAATGGAGCTGGATATTCTCTCATTTCCAAGGATAGTTGAAGCTGATCATGTTCACTTCCAGATATTTTTGAAAATTTGACAGAAACTTTATTATTATCTTTTTTTAAACAAAATAATCTCTTCATTGCAGAGTCTGCTTTTTTAGAAAAATGATTATCTTGATCAAATAATCTTTTAGACTCGGATTTCTCTCCCGTTACTCCTATGTCTGTTCCATTTATTAACACATTAACTTTATAACCATAACTTTGGCTGGATAATATAGCTGAGATTTCTTTAAAGACCATCTTTTTACAACCTCCCTATTTTTTAAGCTTTAAAAGTTTCAATGCCTCAGACAGCTCTAAAACTTTATATTTTTCAGCAGCCTGAAGGTGTTCTTTACAAAACCATTCCGTGTCTGGATGATGTCCAACAAATCCTTCTTTCACTTTTTCCTCAAACATTTTTCCTTCTTTACTTTTTTTAAAATAAACTAATTTTCCACCTTGAGCAAGGTTATCCAGAAAATTTTTTCCGCAAATACAACAGATAGGAGGTTTCATAACATCATCACCAACAAATACACATACCAACAAGTTTTTAAGTATTTCTCAGCGCAATTACAACTATTACAACTTCTTGATTTTACAGACAAAAAAACCCTCAGTATCATTATCTTGAGGCCAAATCCTGATTACGTTCTTTACAGCAGGGTTATATTTTTCTCCTTTAAATTCCATCACAGGTTTACTAATTTTTAATCCAGAAAGCTTTACTTTAACAATTTTGGCATTATCATACTTACTTAATAGAAAACTGACTACACCTTCATTCTCTTCTGGTTCTGATGAACAAGTGGAATAGACCATCTCTCCTCCCGGCTTAAGATTTTCAAATGCACTTATTATCAATTCTTTCTGCTGCTTTGCCAGCTTAGTAATCATTCCAGAATTCCATATCCTAATTGTTTTAAGGCTTTTCCTGATAGTCCCAGTTCCTGAACAAGGTGCATCTAAAAGAATTTTATCAAATTGAAAATCGTGGAAACGTTGCCCTGGCATAAGAGTAATCAGACAGTTAGTTACTCCACTGCGTTGTACGTTGATCCCTAACGACTGCAAACGTAAACCTTTATAATCATTAGCTATAAGCAAACCTTTGTTCTCCATCATTGCAGCCATTTGCGTTGTTTTACTTCCCGGAGAAGCGGCCATATCTAAGACTAGATCTCCCGGTTTTGGTTTTAATACTAATGGAGGGATCATTGAAGCTGCTTCTTGAACGTAAATTTTCCCTAAATGATACTCAAGAAGGTTACCTACATCTCTCCTTTCCGGGTTAGATATCCAGAACCCTTCCTTACACCAGGGAATTTGTTCAAGTTTCCAACCTTTTGCTTCAATACTTTTTTTTGTCTCTTTTATTGTTGTAAGCAGGGTATTGATTCTTATTGACCTTCTTAGAAACGATAATGAATACTTTTTGAAATCTTCCCAATCTGTCAGTTGAGAATACCTATCTATGAAAGCTTCTTTAAATTCAATATTTTCTGTAGAAGGTATTTGTTCTGGGTCTGGCATAAAAAAAAATAATTTAAGTGTATTTAAATAAGTTTAGGAAGAAAATGATTTAGCTAGAACAAAACAAGTTTCTCCCCATCTAAAATGATTTTTTAATTCTCCTTCTTGTTCATAGCCATGTTGCTTATAAAAATCTATACTTTCTTCTGTCTCTGTAATGTTTAATTCAATTTTTGCTGTTTTCGAAGCATTCTGAATTGTTTTCTCTGCTTCCAATAATAAATCAGTTGCAATTTCTTCTGAAGTAAAGGCAAAATGCCTAAATTTCCATCTTTTGTGTAAACCATTTTCTGCAGTCCCAAAATTAACTAAGAATAAAGCCCCTTTAACTTCATCATTATCTTTAAAAATTATTAATTTATGTTTTGATGAACTTTCTTTCAGATAAGAAATTACTTCATCTTCACTTTTCTGAAAGATATTGTGTGTAGTAAAAAAAGACGAATAAAGTTTAGCTAGAGCTTCATAATCATTATCTTTTATTTCGTTAGTTATCATAATACAACTAAACCAACACTAATTATTTAAAGTTTTCTAGTAACAAAACCTATATAAACTACAAAATAATATTAAAAAATATATTAAGCTTTAAAGAGGTGAATCATCATGGTCAATGTCGCTATCAATGGATTTGGCCGTATCGGAAGAATGGTCTTCCGTGCAGGCTGGAAAGACAAGAAAATAAATATTGTTGCTCTAAATGATTTAACAGACACTAAAACTCTTGCTTATTTATTAAAATATGATTCTGCACAAGGTAAGTTTGAAGAAAATGTTACTCACACAGAGAATTCTTTAATGATTGGAAAGAAAAAGATTCCTGTTTTCGCAGAAAAAGATCCCAGTAAACTTCCCTGGAAAAAACTTAAGATAGACGTTGTAGTAGAAAGTACGGGAAGGTTCACCCATCCAAAAGATGCAGAACTGCATTTGAAAGCTGGTGCAAAAAAAGTTCTCATTTCTGCACCATGCAAATGTGAAGGCGACGTCTGCCCAACTAATACTGCTACTTTAGTTATGGGAGTGAACGAAAACAATTACAACAAAAATAAACACCATATAATCTCTAACGCTTCCTGTACAACTAACTGCGTAGCTCCGGTATTAAAGGTAATTCAAGATAATTTTGGAATCAAGCAATGTTTTTTCAGCACGATCCATGCTTATACATCTACGCAAAAGTTAGTTGATGGTCCTGATAAGAAATTAAGAAGATGCCGTGCAGCAGCAATTAATATTATCCCTTCAACAACAGGAGCAGATATTGCCACTACTAAAGTGATCCCTGCTTTAACTGACAAATTAAAAGGAATTGCTTTTAGGGTTCCAGTAGTTGATGGTAGTATAACTGACTTAAACATTGAAACTGATAAGGAAATTACCGTTGAAAAAATCAACAAATTATTTGAAAAGATTACTAAGACCAAATACAAAGGAATCATTCAATACAGTGAAGATGAACTAGTTTCATCAGACATAATCCACAATCCTCACTCTTCAATCATTGACGGGAAAATGACTCACGTAATTGGCAAGAATCATCTTAAACTGGTTGCCTGGTATGATAATGAATGGGGATACAGCAACAGGATGGTAGACATGATTAAATTCATTTAATGAATTTGAAGAAAAATTAATCATAAACATCTTTACGATGGTCAAAACAATTGATGATTATTTTATCTTGTTCAATTCTATAAATTATCTTAAATGGAGGAACCCTTACACTACGATGATTTTTCAGATTATATTTCAATGGTTTTCCAGATTCTGGACTTTCAGAAAGCTTTCTTAATTGTTTAATCATCTTTATTCTCGTAGTTTTATCTTTAATCTTTTTGAATTCTTTTTTGAATTCTTCAGAGAATACAATTTTCATCTTATGCCATCAACAGATCATCAATTTCTTCATCGCTCATAGAGGTATCTGCTTTAACAAATTTTCCTCCACCGATTTCTTCTTCACTTTTTTCAATAGATTCAATTAAGTGGATATCTCTTGCCAAAGTTTCTTTTCTTATCATTTTCAGCAAAATATTTCCTCCCTCATTAAAGACGAGGAATTTTGTTGATGGTTTTAATCCTGCATCTTTTCTAATCTCGGCAGGTATGACTACTTATCCATTTTCAGATAATTTTGTAATTGAAACTTCCATTGTTATATTACCTACAATCTATTTTAATATTAAAATGAATTTTATATTTAAACATTTCAGTGAATTTCACTATTTTTTTTCTTTTTATAATCATAAATAATTTTCCGACTAATAATCAAATATCAGTAGAACTATTCAAAATAAATCTTCTGTACACTTATAACTTTCTTAACCCTTTTCACCAACTCTTTCAGATGATCTAAATCTTTTGGTATGACTATAAAAGAACATTCTGCATTGCCGATATCTATCAATTTAGCTTTTGCTTCTTTCACTTCAAATCCAGCATTAGCAATAGTATTCAACAAATCTGCCAACAAACCACTTCTTTCTTCTGCTTTTATGTAAAATTTAATTTTTTGATTAAATGTTTCTTTCCAATTGACTCCAACCCATCTTGACTCTTCTTTCAAAGCATGTCTGCATTCCACATTATGCACTGATATTATTTTTCTTTTTGTGATAATACCTGCAATTTCTTCACCGGGAAGAGGATTACAGCATTTAGCGAGTAAACAAATTGCTTTTGGAAATTCTTCTGATTCTACCAATATGCCCTGTTCTTCTTTTATTGCCGGCTTAAAGAGATGATAATGTAGAGAAATTATTTTCTCATGCTTACGTAAAGACTTACGAATCTTCTGTTTTGCACGCGCAGATTTGACTATCTTTATCCAGGCTCTCCTTGGACGCTGATTTTTATTAGTTATAATTTCAATAACATCTCCCTGAACAAGCTGATGACGTAAAGGAACAAATTTACCATTTACTCTGCCGCCAACAGCTTTGCTTCCAATTTCTTCGTGTACTAGATAAGCAAAGTCAAGTAAAGAAGCATCTTTAGGCAATTCTTTTACATCTCCTTTAGGTGTATAACAATAAATTTTATCTCCAAAAACATCCACTTTAGCTGCTTCAAGAAATTCTTTGCTTCCTTCTTTCTGTAAGTCAAGAATTCCTTTTAACCAACCTATCTTTTTCTCAAAGAAAAAATCGGATTTTATACCTTTATATCTCCAATGTGCTGCCAGGCCGCCTTCAGCAAAATCATCCATCTCCGGAGTTCTTATCTGCACTTCAACTATTTTATTTCCAGGTAATTTTAAACATGTATGAATAGAGCGATATAAATTTGGTTTAGGATTTGCAATATAATCTTTCAATCTCCCTTCTGTAGGCTCGAACTTTTCGTGCAGTAAACCTAGTAAAGTATAACAATCTTTTACTTCAGGAACAATTATCCTAATACCAAGCAAGTCATATTGCTGGCTAAGCTGAACATTTCTGGTTGTAATCTTCTTAAAAATGCTATAAACATGTTTAGGACGCCCTTTTATTTTTATTAAAAGAACTTTATTTTCTGTGATTTTTTTGATCTGTTCAATTATATAAGTAATATCTTTCTCTCTTTGTTCACGTGATCTTTCCAAAAAATTTACAATCTCCTGATATTTCTTGATGTTTAATATTTGCAAAGATAAATCCTCAAGAGAAATTTTTATCTTTTCAAGACCTACATTATTAGCTAAAGGGGCATAAACTTCCAAGACTTCTTCTGCAATTCTTTTCTGTTCTTTCACTGGAAGAACTTCAATAGTACTAAGATTGTCTAACTTATCAGCAAGCTTAACAAAAATTACACGAACATCTCTTAAAGTAGTGAGAATTATTTTTCTCAATGCATCAGTTTCCAATTGTTTATTTTTAGACTTAATATGTTTTATATCTTCAACGCCTTTGACTAGCTTAAGAACCTCTTCTCCAAAATTTTCTTTAATCTCTTCTGCAGGACAGTATTTAAGGATTCCGTGCAGTATTCCTGCTAAGATCACTTCCGGAGCAACTTTATTCTCAGTTAAGATAATTGCAACACGTACACAATGATCATAAAAAGAATCTCCAGAAAGTCTCTTTTTATCAGATAGATGTTTCTTTGATAAAGACAAAGCATTCTTAAAAGTAAAGAAAACTTTTTCATCATATCCGTTTTGTTTACAGAGCTTCAGAAATTGGTCTTCTATCATCATAATATAAGAAATAATTGATGAAGATTAAAAACATTATGTTCATTTACGACTCATTAATGCTTCTTCTATCCTTAACAATTGGTTATATTTAGCAGTTCTTTCCCCCCTGCATGGAGCTCCAGCTTTAATCATCCCACACCCAATACCTACTGTCAAATCAGCTATAAAAGTATCTTCAGTTTCACCGCTGCGGTGGCTGACCATCACTTTCCAGCCATTTTCGTAAGCTAACTTTACTGCATCTAAAGCTTCCGTCAATGTTCCAATTTGGTTAACTTTTAGCAATAAGCAATTACAACTGTTTTCTTTAACAGCTTCTTCAATCCTTTCAATATTAGTAACAGTCAAATCATCTCCTACAATTTGGATTTTACTTCTGTTTTTTAATTCAGCAAAACTTAGAAAATCTTCCTGTTCAAATGGATCTTCGATAGAGATGATAGGATATTTTTTGATCAGATGTAAATAATAAGTTAACAGTGTTTCTTTATTCATCTTACTATGAAGGTAATAATGGCCATTTTTGTAAAATTCAGATGCTGCACAATCAATAGCTATTTCTATGTTTTTGGTATATCCTGCTTTTTTTATTGCTGCTTTCAATAATTCTAAAGCTTCTTCAGCTTTTTTTACTGGTGGAGCAAAACCGCCTTCATCACCTACATTGGTTGCTTCTTTACCATACTTCTTTTCAATAACTTCCTTCAAAATGTGATATACTTCACTTCCCATCCTTAACGCTTCTTTGAAAGAATTTGCTTTAGGAGAGATCATAAACTCTTGAAAAGCAAGATTATTACCTGCGTGTTTTCCGCCATTGATTACGTTGAAGAATGGCCGCGGCATAACCATCTCTTTTCCTGTTGCTGATAAGATATTAATATACTCGAACAAGAATTTATTTCCTTCTTCCGCAGCAGCCCTTGCACAAGCTAAAGAAACTCCCAGGATTGCATTGGCTCCCAACCTGCTTTTATTTTCCGTCCTGTCCTTCTCGATCATCAAGCTGTCTATCTCTCTTTGCCTGCTGCAATCAAGATTTTGTAATAAGGGAGCAATCTTCTTGTTAACGTTCCTTGCTGCTTTTTGCACACCTTTTCCAAGATAACGTTTTGTTTTATCTCTAAGTTCTAAAGCTTCATGTATTCCCGTTGATGCGCCTGAGGGAACTGCAGCTGTCTGATGAACATTATCTGTATGAACTTCTACTTCTATTGTAGGATTACCTCTACTATCAAGAATTTCTCTCGCTTTTATCTTGGTTATTGTTGACATTGTTTTATTAAGATAAATCCTTGCTTAATAATAAATCTATCTCTTTAATTAATTTTAAGCATTTATTTATTGAATCTTTAGCTGTTGCAAAATCCATTTTTCTGCCATAATAAACTAAAGAATTTCTCTTGTAGCGGCAGTCATCAAATGTTCTAAACAAATCCTCTCTTTTTAATACGTCACGAAGATAATAACCTAAACAGATGTGGTTATTAACTTTATAGCCTTCTAATATAACCAAAGCATGTAGAAGCTCTAAAGTAGAAGAATAATATCCCTCAAAAACATAACTAGCATTACTTTTCTTAATTTCACTCTCTTTCAGATAAGCACTTCTTCCTTCTGCAGTATCAATAAGTGACTCGGCTTTTGCTTTATCTATGCTTACTTTAATAGAAAGACTTCCTTCAATACATTCTCCCCAAGTACTTTCTTTCTTCACTTAAACACCCCTACAAAACCATTAAGTAAAATGCCATTAATAATATTATTAGCTAAACTTTTATTTTCAACTTTATTAATATTCTTATATCTAAATACTTGAATTTTCCTTTTTAGTTTTTTTTCAAATTTGCTTAAATCTAATTTATTTTTACTTTGAGTCTCTACATAAATATCAATATCACTATTTTCTATATCTTCACCTCTGGAATAAGAACCAAAAACAACTATTGTTGGATTGCTCAATTCGTTAATAAAAAAACTTACTAATTCTGATGAGAATAAAGAGTGGATGTTGAATAATTTCTTCTCAAGAAGAAAATTTTGAGAAGTTCTATCTGCAGAATAAAGCTTCATCCCCGCAACGATTGTACTTTTAAGAATATTTTCATTTTCTAATTCTTTTGAATAACGTATGGCTGAGGGCAGAGGAACTTTAACTTCTCTCTCAATCTGCCTCACCCTTAATTTTGCAGTAGGATATAGGAAGAAATATTTCTTAACCTCTGTTTTGATATCTCTTGATTTCATTTGATAATTTATATTATCAATTGATATTTAAAGTTTTCTATGAAAAATACAATCATAATTAGGATAATGCTCGTTCAATAATCGTCGGATCTCCTAGGAATTCAAAATGCATTGCATCTTGAATCTGTGGATCATCTCCCAGCCAATAAAAACCATACTCTTCAAAGACATCAATCCAGCAGGCAGGCATCACCATCCGCTGATATGTTTTCAGATTTGGATTTTTGCATAAAGGATCTGCTTTATATCGAGCATCACCACAACCACAACAGCCATTTCCAACCTTAGAGTTAAAACTAGGATCTATATCTATTGCAATACCATATACATGGTTAGAAACCTCTCCACTTAGATAAGAATTTTCGCCACGAAAAGTGGAATAACCTTTTGGCTGGTATGGATATTTTTTCCATTCCAAACCGCATTCATCTGGATATTTTTGAGTGTTTTCACAAACCTGGCAACGCTGTTTAGTTGTTAATTCTTGCTCTACACATTTTAATGCAGGAATAATTTTCTTATTCAGATTAACAGCCAATCCCATAAAAGTTGATTTTTCTGCATAAAAAAGAGGTGGATTTTTGTTCAGAGACTTGTCTCCAAAACCGGGAAAATGCCCATAATTTTGAGTGCGATAATTGATAAATTCCTGCAATGTTCCTGTAGGAAGGTAATTTTTGCGCATAAATCTTTCCTGGGGTTCTTGTTTGATCTTACTGCAAAAATCATCACTTACATTAGGAATCGTAATTGAAGAATAACTTGATGCCATGGTTGTTGGTTGAGTTGATTGAGTTGTTGGAGTTACTATTTTTTGAGTTGTCGATTGTTGATTATTAATTATTATTTGTTGATTGTTGGTTGTTGGTTGTGCAGGACCACAAACCTGCTGAATAGTATAATACACTTTATCAAAAGTATTCAAACTATTTATTTGAGTATCCCATATTTGATTATTTCCACTAACTATTAAACCAATCTTCTGGCTCCACACTTCATCTATCTCCTTACAACGTTGAGAATCCTGACAACCAGGAATATTTGTCTTGGCAACTTGCTTATCTACACATTGAGATAAAGCAGCTCCGGATTGTGGACCTGCACTTATTGGCGG
>JAHJGQ010000108.1 GCA_018824365.1 Nanobdellota archaeon
ATCTTCTTTTTCCACCAGTGTTTCACTGGTGGCCTACATCCATTAGCACAATGATTGGAAAAAGAAGGGTCAGAAATTCGACCGAGCCGTAGGCGAGCATGCCCCTAGTCTGTGACTAGGGGTGTCGGATTTCTTTGACTAATAAAAGAAAATTTATGTGCTAGTAGGTCTCTTTACAGTGATTGGCAATATGCCTTCTTCATATTCTCTAAGAGCAATCTCAATCGGATCAAATCTCAATTTTTTTAATTCTTCAGTAGATAGCTTTACGAGAAATGGTGCACCCATCGATAATTGTAGAGCGCGAGAACCAATCATCCTAGCTTTCTCATACTTGGTATAATCAATGATTTCTTCTTGATCTTTTTTTGTCATTTAACTACCTCAAACATTTAATGCCTTATTAAGCTCTTCCCTTAAAAAATTTGATTTCTCTAAAGCAATATCCAACATTTTTGATAATTCATCAATAGTTAAAGGCATATTTCCACCTTTTTGTAAGGCAGAGATAGTTCCGTCAGAATCGGAAGCTACTGTAAGTCGAGCATCGTAAGTTTTCTCTTCTTCGCTTGTTGGATCAACTAACAAACTACCATTTATTTTGTAGACAGTGATAGGTAACGGCTCTTTTGTTAAGGGTAATGGAATATCTGTCTTCTGTTTGTAGTCAATAGCACCAGTCTCTTTATCAACTACAGGATATTTTGCAGATTTTAAAGCAGTAAGAGTAGCTAAACCAGCTGCATCAAACAAATTACCTGCATCGTTTATGGTGATGATATCTACTATCACAAACCAAGCTTTTTCTCCAGGTATGATACAAAGTTTCTTCATGTCTATAGCTTTTGCTTCCCTAATACCTCTGTCAGTAACTCTAGCAAGTTCTATCGCTTTCATTCCAGGAGGTCCCGGTTCGTATTCTGGACTTGATAAAGGAGTCAATTCTGCATTAACCATTATACCACCTTCATCAGGAGTATCATTGTAAGGTTTTTCAATAGAAAGTTTTACTCCCGCCATAACAACTGTCTCTCCAATACGTACTTTAGCTGAACCTTCAGCAGTCCATGAAATGTTTGTCTCGATTTCAATCGGGCTACGGAATTCAGTTAAAGATCTATTATCTAATCTTCTATTCTCTTTAGCAAGTTGTGCAATTGTATCTTTATTGACTATCATTTTTTAATTTCCTCATAAAACTTATTCATTTGTGAATTTTTCTTTTAAAGCTTTCTTTTGTAGTTCGTATACTTTTTCTGTAGCAACTTTAGCCAATTCCATGGCTTTAATCAAATCATCTTTAGTTATCTCGCCGTCCATTTGAAGCAGGCTTATCTCTTTGCTATTATGAAGCATAGCAACTGGGATATCAGAAACTATTGCAGGATAGGATTCTTCACCATAGTTTAGGTCAGCAATGACCGTACCATCTACCTGCCCCATAGCTACCGAACTGACCATATCTTTCATCGGTATTCCAGCGTCAGCTAAAGCAATTGATGCTGCAGAAATTGCTGCGCATCTAGTACCTGCATCTGTTTGAGGTAATTCTACAAAAACATCCACTACTGAGTTTGGAAAAGCGGAAAGATCAACCACCGGTTCAAGAGCATTCTCCATAACCATAGATATTTCCTGTGCCCTTCTACTTTTTCCAGGTCTGATTCTTTCACCAGAACCCGAGAATGGCATCATCGTATAATGGCATCTTAAAATGCCTTTAGTAGGATCTGCTAAGAATCTTGGAAAGATTTCCCTAGGTCCATATACAGCAGCAATAGCCCAGGTCTTACCTATCTTAAACGAAGCGGAACCTTTAGCATTTTTAATAACACCAGCTTTTGCTTCCATAGGTCTAAGTTCTTCAATCTCGCGACCATCTAATCGTTTTTTATATGCCATTTTAATTGTTCACCTTATTCTTCTCAAGAAACTGCTCGATTTTTTCTGTCAATCCTTCCTGATGAGATTTATTTTCAATAAGTTTTATTGCTTTTTCTGCTAAAAATTCTCCATCAGGTGAACCCTTCAACCAGATTAAACCGTTTTGACCAACTGTAATATCGCAACCAGTGTTCTGTTTTATCAATGAGATCATGCTGCCTTTCTTTCCAATAACCCGAGGTACTTTTTGGCTGTTAATGTTAATTATTCTCCCGCCAGAAATCTTATGAAGACCAGGTTCTTTCATAGTCAAATCTATTAGATTTTGAGAAGTAACATTAGTGATCATTACAACAATATAATCACCAATAGCCAATATCTTACTAAGATCTTCTTCTTTTCTGATAAATCTAGAAGTTGCATCTTTAACATTCAACATAGCTGAATATGCAGTAGCAGTATCAACACGCCAGCCGCTAAAAGCTATATCTGTTACTTTACCGATAATCTTATCTCCTGCTTTAGGAACATATGGCCCGGATAAAGGAGTTATCTTAATTACTCTTCCAGAAATATTTGCCAACCCTAATACTTTTGAATAAATCTGATTATTTTCCCGGAACGTGTTATCACCAGGAAGAAAATCCATCCCTTCAGCAAGAATTTCGCCAGGAATAACTATACTTCTCTCTTCTACAATTATTTTACTCATTTTCTTTCATCCGCTCATTCATTACTTTAAATTATATTAAAAGTCAGCGGATATCCTCCGTTCTTTTCTTCAGTTTGATTGAATCTGACTCTCCTTTTAAAAATTTAACTGTTTAAAATGATAATTTCGGTTGCAAAGAAGAATAAGAATTTAACCTAATAGAAATCATAGGAGCGGAGAAATGGCAAAGACCATTTCTGGCTCCAAGAAATGCTTTTCATGCATTTCTTTGGATTCCAATAAAGCGCTACATCCTCAACCTAAAGGTTGAGGTATTGCGCTTTTATTTAGGATAATCTATTTTCAATCATCTAAGATAATTCTTTCTGCTCTTTAGCAATTTTTCTTTTCTTAAATTTAGAGAACCATCGCTCTCTTTCAATATAACAGATGATAATAATGTGAATTCATTACCATTATTCAGTTCAATTTTTGAATGAAAATCTGAAATCAACCATTCTTCTGCTCTTGGTAAGAAGCTAGGAGCAGCAATCATCTGATTGCTAGCCAAATCAACCCAATTAGTGTTTCTAAAACAGTAATGTGTTTCTGTTTTCAAGATTTTCTCAAAATTGCTCAAAGTAGAGCTTTTTAACCCTTGTGACACTCTTGAATACATAGATTTTCCAATTTTAACAATGAATTCATAAGCATTTTTTTCTTCTATAGTTTGTAGTCCAGCTCTCTCAAGCTGTTGATTGTATGCCATTTCAAGGTCATGAAAATAATCGTCCCCCGATTGAAACCATTCTTTTTCTGCTTGTCTTTCTCTTCTTTTTTCAAATTTAATGGTATCTATTGCTTCTGCAAAACAATAACTTCCTAAAATGAATAATTCAGTAAATTGCTCAAGCATAGTACCTTTAGAAAATTCTTTCATTTCCAAAAATATTTCTTCAATGTTACTAGGTTTTCTTTCATAACTTAAAACTAAATAAGGAGCAAGCGTTTTTGCTGCATCGAGACATTCTTTAGATATTTCTTGTTCAGTAATCATCTTTTAGTGTGATTTCTTAATGAATGTATCTTATAAGATTTATTGAACATAAAAATATTTAATTGCAACTTAATTTCAATAAAATCATGAAAATATAAAATCTAGGATTGAAGAGTTTAATGCTACCAAATTTTGACATTTAAAGAAAAGGATATTAGAAGCCATAAGTTAATGTGTGTATTAAATCAGTGTTAAGAGAAATTTGTAATTATACCCAACAAATTTTATAAGTTTAAAAGGATAACGATATTTTATGAAACACATAAAAAAAGTTTGGCCAGAATATTTTCAAAAGATTCTTGATGGCAAAAAAACATATGAACTCCGTCTTGCAGATTGGGAATGTGACGAGGGAGATATTTTAGTTTTGCAAGAATGGAATCCAGAAACCAAAAAATACACTGGAAGAGAAATTGAAAAAGAAGTTACTTATGTTGGCAAAACTAAAAATTTTACATTCTGGTCAAAAGAAGATATTGAAAAATATGGCTATCAAATCATTGCTTTCAAATAAATAGTATAAAGTTAGACGGAGAATATTAAATCATATTAATTCTACAAAAACATCTCCGTGTGTCATAGAATTCAATTTATCGATAAACTCTTCTTGAAATCCTGCAGGAATTTCAATTTTTGCTTTCCAATTACCATTATTTGTCCATTCCTCACTTAATATCCTAGCACTGCTTTTAACGAATTGATAAGTTTTCCCGGTATATTGTGCAGGGATGCTCAGGATTAATTGTTTTTGTTCAATTTTGATAGGAATAATCGGTCTTAATTTAGAGATGATATCTTCAAATTGTTCTTCAATTTTTTTATTATAATCTATACTGATCTTACCTTGTTCAAGAGCAGCTTCAATCCTGTTAGGCGGGTGAGGCAGCCCAGTTTGAGGATTGGTGGCATGTCTGTGAATCATCTCAATTAGTTTTCTTCTCAGCTGCTCCCTTTCTTGTGTCCTATGTTCAGAAGTTGCCTGTATCTCACCATGTTTAAGTATTATTTCAGCTATCTTATTTGTGTCTGTCGTCTTGAAAGCTTCCTGTAACTTATCACTTGGAGCAATTAGACCTTTTTTAGCATCTGTAAAGATATTATTTGCAAACAGAACTTCATTTAAGTCGGTAATTTCCCCTTTTTTATATCTAAGAGCAGCATCAGGGTCTATACTTATTTCAAAAGTGTGGCCGAATTTTTTAACCCTTGCTACATTAACTTTTTTATCTCCCATCTTAAAATTAAAACCCTAAAATCAATAAGAACTATAAAAAATAAAAATTATTTAAATATTTTCTTAAGTTCATCATTACTAAGCTTTTTATATCGTTTCTCTTTGACGTCAACATAAGCTGCATCTACTCTGTCAAAATTAAATTCAGATTTTAAGAAATCTTTAAGAAGAGATAAGCCTAATTTAATCCCCTCTTCTATTGACATATTATTACGATATTTTTTCTGTAAAATTGGATCTATTTCAATCTCTCCCTCACCAATAACTGCAGCTTTACACTGAAAGTATAATCCATAAGGTTCTGTCAAGAAAAGTTTGATTGTTTCGTCTTCTTCAACACCGCCAACTAACATAGACACACCAAAAGGCCTTAAGCCGGCTGATTGGGTGCAGATCTGTTTTAAATCGCAGATGTCTTTTACTATAGAAAGGATATCTATCTTTGAATCGTATGTGACTGCATGCTGCTGAGCTTTTAACTGAGACCTGTCTACTAAAACGCGGGCATCTGAAATTATCCCTGATGCTGTCGCTCCAATATGATCATCAATCTTAAACAATTTCTCTATCGCTTCAGGAATAAGAAGTTTTGAAGTAATCCTTTTATCAACTACAAGAACAATTCCATCTTTACAGGCAAGACCTAGAGCAGTGGAACCTTGTTTGACCGTCTTCTTAGCATATTCTACTTGCAATAATCTTCCATCTGGGGAAAACATAGTTATGGAACGATCATAACCCATTTTGTCAATCATTTGTTTATTATTATTCATTTTTTTACACCTCTGAACGTTTTTATGAATATGTTATGAATATGTTAATAATATGAACTTCGTTTTATGACATAAGCTTTTGTTTTTAAGTGAATTTTTAAATTTTTGTTGAAGCTTTTTTCAATGTACCGGATGTTGTAAGAGATTTAATTATAACCGGTGTGTTTTTAATATTTTTGTTTAAAATCAACGCTGCTTTAATTTCATCAACATATTTATGATTAACCTTGATTACAAAACGCTGTTTCTCAATGTCAAATTTTTCTTTCAATAACATAGGAGAAGATTTTGCAATCCCCAACTGCCCGAAAAATAGTAAAATAGCTGAATCTACTGCTTCTTTTACTTCAGTAAAAGAGAACTTTTTATTTGAGGTAATCTCAAATACCACATATCTCTTCTTTTGTTTTAATGATGGTAATAATTTCATTTAATTTCAGCTCCGTAAGAACTGTTAAAATTTATACATTTATTCTACTAACTCTTCCTCTCTGATGATATCAGCATCATCTTCAGAGTAATCTTCAGTGCTTTCTTCTTCAACATCAGTTTCCATATCAGGAAATTTTCCCGTTAAAATGTTTGGATCGTTTGTGTAAACTGTTTTGTCATCACTCTTTCGCTCAGTTTTTTCCAAAACTTCAATCTTACCAAATTTTCCAGTAGAAATTTGTTTTTCCCCTTTGAATTCAGAACACCAGCCATTCTGCAGATGAATCTTATCCCCTACATTTATTTTATCAATATCTTCATTCCAAAGGGTCAGTTTAATGTTCCCGGAAGGGTCTTTAATCTTAGAGTTGCACACTTTACCTACTTTCCCGAACTTTTCAAAAGATCGTGAATCTTCTTTTTCAATCACTTCTGCAACAATATCAATATTTCCTTGGTTTGCTTGTATATCTTTGATTTCCATAATTTTAATTCACAGGCCTGTATTTTAAATAGTTTTCTCTCTTGATTTAAATAAATGTAGAATCTAAGCAGTCTGGAATCTAAGTAAAAACACTTAAATAAATCAACCACCCCTCTCTAATCTGTCACGCAGCTGAATTATCTTTGTGTAATATTTTTGTTTGACTTTTTCTGGCAATTTCTGGTAATCTTTGAATATTTTCAGATAAGTTTTCTTTTGTTCCTCAATGCCGCCTTGAACAACCTTTTTAAATAGCTCTTCTATTCTTTTCTCCGCTTTAAGTTGAGTCTCAATTTTTTCTCTCAGTTGTGTTATTTTTGGATAGAAATTCTGTTTATTTTTCTCCGATAATTTCAGATATAATTTATAGGCATCTAAGTAATCTTCTTTTAATAGTTCAGATGGTTCTTCTTCAAGTAAAGGGCTTAATCTTCTTATTTTTCTGCGCAGCCTATTAGGAGTGTGGCCCAGCTGCCAGAAAGCATAAATTCCTCCAAGTAGCCCCGTAAGGATCAACGAAGTCAAAGCAATAGTCCTGACAGGACCTGGTTTAGTTATGATTTCAGGTAATACAATCAGTTCTTTTTCAGTAGGAGGTGAAGGTTGTTTAGGAACTTCAGGAGGCAATATAACTTCTTCTGCTTCACATTTCTTTGATTCTACAGGTTTTAATACAACTACAATTTCATCCACTTCGCCAGCATTTTTCTTGCTTAGACAATCGTTTATATCATAACATGTTCTCTTCTGCAAATCATTGGTACAAGCAGACCAAGAACCGCACTGCCAGTTTTGTTTACAACTAAGCGGATCAGTTTCGTCATTATCATTATTAGATTCGCAGCCAGGATCATTTGGATAATCGGTTTTACCATCATTATCATTATCCTTTTTATCATTACATTGTGCCAGTGCTGCAGCTCCGCC
>JAHJGQ010000109.1 GCA_018824365.1 Nanobdellota archaeon
CCTGGAGAACCACCATACACAATCACTAATCCATTCCCTCATGTCTATGAACTTTATTTTGTAACTGGTCCTCAGAAAGAAGATGAAGTTTTAATTGAAGGAACATATAACACTAATGAATACGGAAATCTTAAGGCAAGGAAAATTGCTCAGCAGGTCGTCTTCTATAATGAGGGGGAAGATGTTGAAATCACTCCTGGATTTTATGGCTGCCAATCAGCAGATTTCATAGAAACTAACCTGCCATTTGGATTTACAAATTTTGAAAATAAACCTTACTGTTCAATCATCGGAAATAATTTCTGCTCTCCAAGTGTTGAGCAGGAATATAAGAAAGAAAAATTTACCACAATCAATTCATGGAGCACTCAGGAGATTACTAAAATAGGTTATGATACTAAAAACATCCAATATCCGGAAAATGAAAATGTTTCCTCATACAACGAATTGATTGAACTTAAACTGCTTGACAAAACTATCTCGCCAGAAGAAAGAAATAGTTCTGTTAATGTATTACCAGCAAGAAATATTTTCTCAAATGCAGAGTTCAAGACTTCTGCTACAGAAATACCTCACTGGGAAATCTTTGAAAATGGAGTATTAAGTTCAGATGAAAATAAACATGCCAAAAGTGGCAAAGTAACTTTAGCAGCAAATGAGATCTTACGTTCAGAAAGAATTGCTGTAGAAGATCATGTTGACTTTTACATCACTCAGGAAGGTAAATGTACTCCAGACATTACTTTAGCTAATAAAGATGGTGTACTAATATCTGCATTGGAACCACAGTTCAATAGTGGAGATGCTTCTTATGTTGTCATAGAATATGTAGGGCCTTGCGATATTGAGAAACCGATGCTACAAAGAGTAGATGATCTAGGCCCTACAGATTATTATTATAATTCACAGCATTCTGAACTTGGTGATTATGATTCAAGAGCTGGAAAAGCTTGCTGCCCGGAAAATTACTGCTGGAATGGTTATGTCTGTGCAAAACCAATGACTGAATTAAGTTCAATTTCAGAGCATGTAAGTGAAGGAAGGGATTATAGGTGTGTTGATGGTCAATGGAAAAAATCTCCGTTAAGGTGGGATTGGAATGCTGACAAGTGGGGCTTCTGTGAAAGAAAAGATCAGTGTTTCGTGTTAAGTTCAGAATTTGCAAATGTAGATAATACAGCAAATGATTTTTATGAAGGTAATTATCCATTATGTATCAACAACACTCAATCTATTTTTGACCATTATTGTGATAACGGAAAATGGACCAGCAGGACAAAATATTTAGCTACTAAGTTGATCGAAGTAGCAGAAAATGATGATTATACAATTTATTGTGCGCCTTATCGGGAAATTCTTCCTGACTTTGAAGATAAAGAAAATTATATCGGCGGCGAATTAGCTAAGACAGAGCAAAAAAAACAAGGTTTGGGAGAAGTACCAAAAGAACCGGAAGTTTTGGCAACCTGTTCTTCGATGATAAATGATCCAGAAGGAAAAAGATTAGTTCCGGATGAAGAAAACACCTGTGTAAATAATGTCTGCGTACTAAAATATAAAGAAAGCGGAAAATTTAAAGTGGCTTTCGCAACTACTTTAAACAAACCTTTGGACGATCCTAACTCTTTCCTGATATCTTTTGACATACCTCAAAACAAAGCAAGCCAAGTGTGTACTGAAAGCCAGGGAAAGTTTATAGAATGCAACCTGAAAGATCTAAATTTCCCGAGCACTGCAAAGATGTGGTATTCAAGCGACTTGAACGGTCTAATCTATGCTAAAGAAGGCATTAGTATAAACCCATCATTAACACAAAAGATCCTTAACTGGTTCAGCAATCTTTTTGGAATAAAAAGTGAACTTTCTGATGAAGAAGCTTTTGTTAAAGAAGCAGAAAATTTCAAAGATCTCTATATCAACAAAAACGGCCAAAAGAAGGTCAGGGCATTAAAAGAAGTATTCCCTAACATCAGACAGACTTTGATAGCAGAATATGAAAATTTTGAAACTCCTGTCTGTGATTATGTAAACAACATAAAACTACCTCCTGAACTGCAAAAAGAATTATTGGAAGAAGTTTCAGACATGGACAAATTAAGTTGTACGACAGACAATGTTTCTAAACAAAGGGTTGAGATGATTGCCGGGCTTGAATACTTCTGGCCGCAGTTGACTGGAAGATTAAGAATAGATTAAATTTCTCTATAGAAAGCTGATTCTATCAACAAATTTTATAAGGCAGATTGTTTTTATTCTCTCTAATGTACAAAAAGAGGATGGATAGAACTAGAAGTAAGAAGGCACAGATTACTGTATTTATCATTGTTGGTTTAATAATATTATTTTCTTTCATCTTTGTTCTCAATCTTAGCAGTAATATTCAGAAAGGACAGTTGGAAGAAGCGAAAGAAGGAGTATTATCTAAGGTATTCAAGAAAGAAGCGTTAAGAATATTTGTTGAAGATTGTTTAACAGACGAATTGGAAAGGGGTCTGATCTTAATTGGGAAACAGGGAAGGTTATGGAGTGACCAGCCGGGAGGGACAAAAAATTTTGTGGAAGGTCTCAGCGGCAAAACTTATGATCCTGTAGATGAAGAAGGAAGATTATTCTATGGGATAACCAGGGAAGAATATCTCTTTGCAGAAAATGCTTATCCCTGCGATAATGAATCAAGTCCGCCGGAATTTTGCCAGTATGATTATCCAGACACAAAACTTGGTTTTGGCAAACTAGAACTTAAATCAAGCACATTACAGAATGATCTAAAAAACTTTTTAATCAACCGTACAATGTGGTGTGTGGAGAACTTTACCAAAAGCAACATTTCCAGCAAGGCAGAAATAGAAACTGAAGAAATGACTTTGGACTTAAAGATAACCAATGATGGCATAGACATTAAAGCAGAATACCCTTTGAAATTAAGTTTGGCAGGAGAAGAATTTTTCCACTTATCAAATTTTGATTTTTTCTATCCGACAAAATTCAAAGATCTATTGGAAGCGGCAGTGGTCTTTCCTTTAAGCATGGACTGGAAATATGTTGATTTTAATTATACTAGGGAAACATTGGGAAGCTCTCAATTTACTTATGGAAATAGTGTTTCAATAAGAGACTGCGGTCCGTTCAAAGATTATTTTTTATGTAACCTTTCTTTGAATCTTGACAAGTATGAAAGATTGGGTGTTGAGATGAGAATAGAGTCCATGCCTGATGGTGATAATGTTTTCATCTTTCAATCACCTTCTTATACGGTCCTTAATAATCCAGAACAGTTTGTTTATCGTTTTGTGCGGCAGAACAGACCTCCTGCTCTAGATTATATTGGCAGATCTGGATGTCCAATAGCGGAATATGATTATTTAATAGTTAAAGACGATCCTGAATTAGGAGACATCAACATTACTGCTTTTGCTTTAGATCCTGATGAAGATAATCTCAGTTATACTTTTATGCCTTTGATGTCTTTACCTGTTTCAGAAAATTTTGATCAGGAAGATAATTTTTATATTTCTAATATTACATTAAAAAATCTTGAAAAAGGAAAGTATAATCTTTTAGTAAACACAACTGATGAACATGGATTGAGCGATTGGCAGGAAGTAAGGATACTTTTAGACAGGCCGTTGGAGTTAAATGTTTCTTTAGATATGCCTTACAATTTTTCAGCAGAAGATGGTTTAATCTCTTATGAAAATAAATATTTTTCCGGAGAATTTTATTTAGTCTCTAAAGAAGATCCAATTTTCATCAAAGTACATTTTCCTGAAAGTTCTTTTTTAACATCTGATTACCAACATTTGATAATCTTAAATTATACTAATCAAGAGAATACGGAGAATTTTGAATATGCCTTGCCGTCAGACTTGAATTTTGACAGTAATGATGGATGTTTTAGTCTGCCTGGACTTAAATCAACTGATTGTACTTTAAATGGTTATTCTAATAATGAAATAAGTAAATGGGAAGGGGAATTGCTTCTTAATAAACTTAACAATAACTTTAGAGAGTTGACAGAGTATGGAGAATTAAACTTTTCTTTTTCAGCAAAATATTGTGGATATTTTGATAAAACAAAATCAACTCAGGCAATAATCAAAGTGAAAGAATGTTCTCCCAATAAAAATCCTGAACACCCTTATGCATTTCCTTATTATAAAACCAAGATTGATGCAATTACGGGAAAATATCTTGGTGAAGAAGTAATAAATCCTTTTTTAGCTACACATAGCTGCTGTAAGAATGATTGGACCATTTATACAAAAGAAGAAAACCACGAGTGTTATATAAATCCCAAACCTGGCTGTTATGGTGGAATTCCCCAATACACCCTCTCGGACAATCAGCCTATTCCTTCAGGCGGTTATGTTTTAGAAGAAGAATATGCAACTTGCGATGGTAAAAGAGGAAATACTTGTGATGGTGGTAAGAACTATAGGTTATGGAATGATGAATTAGTCTGCGGTAACAATTCAAAAGAGATGAGAGATCTTGGGTGTGTTGATATTACTAAATTGTGTGAAAATCAAAAGTCATGGGGTTATGTTGACACTAATGGAGATGAAAAGACAGATACGTGGTGCCATGGAAAGATGGGTTGTACCAGTTTTTGTGATTCTACTAATGGTGGTGCAGTTGTAGACAGAAAAAGTGTAACCGAAAAAGGAAAAATTAAAGATCTCAATTATCTTGCACTAACTTATTACCCTAAACCGACTGATGATGATTCTTTAGGATTCGGCTGTGGTTGTAAGACGGGAGATAACGGAAAACCTTGCGACAATAATTTTGATGGTGTTTTCGATAAAAAATGTTCTAATGGTGTTTGCGGGTAAGATTTCAAATCAATATGACTGTGAAATTAATATCCAATTCATATCAGATTTAGGATACACTTATTGACATGGTGTATCACTTATACATCTAATTGCATTTGAGATGTTTTTATCACCAAAAATCAAGTTTGCTGACCTAAAATAAATAGTCCATGCATCTCCCGGAGAATCTGCTATCCCTGAGGAAGACCAATATCTTGCATTAGACCCAAATCCAGTAGGTCCTTTCCAAAGATTTGGTTTCCAATAGAAACCGTTTGCTGGTCCATTGCTGTCAGTACAACCGCCACATCCACTGTAACAAGATATCTTCAAGCATCCATTATCTTGAATGTTACAAGAACCACCGGTTTGTGTACCTGCACACCCTTCTACAACAGAACGCAGCTCACTAATTGTCGGCATCCGCCAATCTGATTTTCCTCCAAGTATAAGGTTATTACAATAATTTTGTGCATTACTCCAATTATAAAGAGATATTGGAGCTTCCACTTGCCACAATTTGCCTACATGACAGGTTGTTTCGACTGTTTGACACACTCCGTCCTGGCAAGTTTCATTATTATTGCAATCATCAAACATTTCCTCTAAATTACCACAACTGTCTTTCCAATAGACATCCCCATTATTACATACTTTACTTGAATGGGTTACACAATTATTGCCTTCAACACACTCTCCGTCCTGACAAGTTTCGTTACTATTACAATCATCAAATAGTTCTTCTAAATTACCACAGCTATCTTTCCAATAGACATCTCCATTATTACATACTTTACTTGAATGAGTTATACAATCACTTCCTCCACAATCTTCAGGAACAGTATCTAAGCATTCCCAATACCATAATGACCCTCTAATATTTTCTCCTTCTTTTGATGGGGGAATCATGTACCATTTTCTGAAAGCTGCACATTCTCCTCCTTCTAAGATACCTAACTCTACCAATTTATTTACAGCATCATAATATTTTTCAATACCTTTTGTAGCGAGGGTTACTATTTGGCCTACTAAAGGAATTTTTTCTAAGAAATTCCATACGTGTCTTTCTTCTTCAGCCCTGATTTTAGCTTCTTCTGCGGTCAAACATTCCATGTATGAATTGGCTATAGAACTTTTTATCCAATCTGCACTTTTTTGTGATGCATCAATCGAATTATCATTTTCATAACCATCATAATGATGAAATTGGAAAGATCCTGAAGTAAGGCTCATCATAGAGATATTCATCTGGCTGTTATGTTCACGGAAATGAACATAAGGAACAAAATTATTATGATCAGAAACGAAACCTTCCCATCCATTAGCGTCAAAGAAAGTTACAAACGCATCAGGAATTGGATTGTTTAACTCATCTTTTACATATACGTCTACTTGTTCATTAGTTTGATTATAATTTAATTCATCGATAAAAGTTATGCGGCCATTGATATCAGATACTCCTGTCTTAATCGACACTCCGTTGTACATGACTCCTTGTGTATTAGGTTTATCTTCAGGACTTTCACAATAACTATTGACACATCTCTCTAAACCAGGACAATCGTAATCGTCATAACAGCTTTGCTTAGAATTTGATTTTGATCCTTCTCCAGTACAACCGGAAAATAAAGCAGTTCCGGCCATAAACATTGACAAAGCAGCTATTTTTGCAGTAAAATTGTTCTTGTTCTCTTTGCTAGATAAATTATATCCAATAGTATTTTTGATTGCCATAACTTAAGAATAGTAAAAGACATTTATAAAATTTGCTTAATTATATTTTTGATAAGAACTGTTCTTATTGTGTTCGTGGATAAAGATTTTTTTTAACGTACACATCTAGCAGCACCTGGAGCACTTTTGAAACTACTTGCTATACGTGCATACTTAAAATCTAATGACCAAACTTCATTGATTTCACCTTTTACTTCCGATGAAGAAAAATGTTTTGTTGAACAAAGTTCTAAATTATCTTTTGGACAATAATTTCCTTCAGTGTCGCTCCATTGACAATCAGGCAGTTTAAAACAATCATCCAAATACCATAAACATTGATCTGTTACTTTACAAGAACCTCCACTTTCAGTTGCAGGCCACCCTCTGACTAGTGTACGTAATTCACTAATACTTGGTAAATGCCAATCATTGTATCCGGCCCAAGTGAGTTCCTGACAATAAGTTATTGCTTCAAGAAAGGTAGGCTGAAAATTATAAATGCTTCCATCAACAGAACATTCTGGAAGGAAAACCCGGTTAGAATATTTTTGCCACATTATATTGGAATCAGGATCGACCCATGTTTCTTCACATTGACCAGTACTGCTGTTTTCTTCATCTATTTCTCCATTACAATTATTATCAATCCCGTCTCCTTGTATTTCATCTTCCAAAGGGCTAGGTTGGACAACCCATATCTTGGCTGTTGCAAGATTTCCTCCACCAAGAAGCCATTTATGTCCTACATAACTAGACGGCCATTTATCTTTTGCCCATTCTTCAATTTTATCAACATAATTGTTGTCAAAACCAAGAGAGAATATTTTTGATTCAATTTTAAGCATGATACTTCCACTTTCGATTGCTTTCATGATTTCTTCTTCATTCCAACAGCCAAGGTAATCTCCTTTAGGATAATTATTAAGATAATTATTTACTGCCAGCGAAGAAAAATCTTTTCCATTTTCAATGACTTGTAAAGGTGATGCAGTTAATCTGACAATATGTTCACTATTGTGGTCATAAGCATGTACTGCTCCAATAGTATAATCTGGATGTTCTGCTCTGAAAAATTCAAAACCATTTCCATCGACGTAAAGAACCGTAGAATTTTTTACTAGTTCATTATTATCATTTAAAACAAGTATGGATACTTTTTCTCCAGTGTGGGTATCGGTAAAGTAAGCTTTTCCTTCTTGATCTGTTGTTGCAGTCTTAATGTTAAATGGTTCATTACTGGGACTTTCACAATAACTATTGACACATCTTTCTAAACTGGGACAATCGTAATCATCATAACAGCTTTGCTTGGAATTTGATTTGGATCCTTCTCCCGTACAACCGGAAAATGAAGCAGCGCCGGCCATAAACATTGACAAAGCAGCTATTTTTGCAGTAAGATTGTTCTTGTTTTTTTTGCCAGATAAATGGTTTCTAATAGTATTTTTGATTGCCATAACTTAGTAATAGTAAAAGACATTTATAAAATTTGCTTAACTTTATATCAAAATAATGGATAAAATAAGATTTTTGTTATTAATTATTATTTTTATATCATTTAATTTGATTGCTTTAGCTAGTGCTGTAAGTGCTCAGCAGGGATGTTTCTTATATGAAGAAAGCCAATATTATTGCAATGATCTAAACATAAATGAAGCTGAACAGGAATGTTCAATATATGAAGGCTGTTCAATAGATGAAGCATATTATTCTGAAGATAGCTGTACAAACCTACAAAATTTTCCTTATTGTGAAAAAGTATTATGCAAAAGCACTTGTGAAGATGAATTTCTTGGAAAATGTTCAGCAGGGAAAATTCCAGAAGGTAAAGAGAACGAATGGTGTGTTTCCGGCTGCTGCCAATTCAATTATTATGACAATGATTACTGTGGTTTTAAGAAAAGTAAATGGCTATGTGAAATAGAAGCTAAAAATAGAAATACGATCCAATTTATCTTTGGTTATCCTGCAGATGAGAACTCTTGTAATCAGCAATGTGCACAAGGCATAATCTCTTGGGAGAAAGTAAGTAAAGGACTGCAGGTAGAAACAGTTTCAGAAGATTTAAGTTTACCAGAATTTCCCAAACAAGTATTTTCTTCTCCTTTGTTTGCAGAAAATAAACCCATAATATCCGAAGAACAAATTAGTGAAAATAAACCTGAAACTGATTTTTCTATGATAAAAATATATCTTATCATTTTTTTCTTATTGGTACTTTTTTATTTACTATACAAAAAAAAAATCCCATTAAAGAAAACTTTTCCAAAATTACCTGGAGAGAAAAAAGATCAATCAATTAAGTGGCATAACATTTTTGCAACCACTCCTAAATTTCAGAAGAAAATAAAGAAATTAAAATCAACAAATTTACATAAAAGAGATGAAGAACGCCGTAAAATTTTGTTTATGGAATTTGGCAAAGAGCCAGCAAAAGCTAAGCATGATCCTTTCAATAGGTTGAGAATTGTGACTAAACATCATTTAGCAAAGAAAAAAGAAAAAAAAGAAGAAAAAAAAGGAACATTTGAAAATTTAGAGCATCTTTCTAAAACTATGGAAGAAAAAGAAAAAAGATTAGCAGAAAAGAAAGAAGCTGAGGGAGCAATTTCAAAGCTCAAATCGATGTTTAAAAAGAAATGATGAATATTTTTTTATTTTCTATGTTTTCTATAACTATTTTTCACGATTTTTTCCATTTTCTTTTATTTTCTTTTCCTCGGAAGATTTATAAACGATAAAGGTTTCATTAAAGAAGATAAATGGTGTTAAGAAAAAGAGGTGTGTTTTTTGTAGTTTTGGCTTTATTTCTTGTAGCTCTTTTTTCAAATTTTTCTCTTTCAGAAACAAGCGGCTGTTATGTTTATCTAGAAGCCAGTGAAGATATCTATTGTGTTGCTGATGTTTTAGATTCAGAAGCGAAAAAAGATTGTGATTCATACTTTGGATGTAATATGAATGAACACTTTATCCCTAATTCTGATTGTTCAAAGATTGCTGATTGTGAAGAAGTAAGATGTAATTATGATTGCGATTTTCATGCAAAAGGAAAATGTACTCAATTAGGGGGAGAAGGGATTACTGATGAAGAATATCCTGCCTGGTGTCCAAACACTGGCTGTTGTAAAATCTCCAATGTTTTTTGTCAATATGGTTTGAACAAATGGCAGTGTACTGACAAAGCTAAAAAGCTCGGCTATAAAGCTTATGATATTTTTGATAATGTTAACATGAATCTTAATACTTGCAATCAGCAATATTGCGGAGTTGAAGTAGGCAAGTCTAACCTAAAAGGTTATGTTAAAGATTCTAAAGGTTTTTTGAAAAATGCTGAAGTTGTCTTGATAGGGACAGACAAAAGTACTAAAACTAACGATCAGGGAAAATTTGAGTTTCTTTCTCTTAATCCAGGAGGACCTTATGTAGTAAAAGTAACTTTAGCAGGTTATCTGTCAGCTTCTTCAACAATTTCTTTACTATCAAACAAAGATTTAGAAAAAAACTTTACTTTGACAGAATCTGCCGGGGTTGCCAGCGTTTATGGTGTTGTTAAAGATGATAAAAATAATCTTGTCAAAGGCGCAACAGTTTCCTGGCAGGGGCCAAAAGGAATCAGCGGGCAGGTTTATACCAACAACACTGGAGGATATGATGTTTCTAACTTACCAAGCGGAGATTATACTTTCACTGCCAGTAAAGTTGGTTTTCAAGCAAAAGCAAATTCAATTTCTTTAAGTACGAGTAAATCATTATTGAATTTTGAGATAACAGAAACAGCTTTCCAGGGGATACAAGGTAAAGTATATGTAGATTATAATCAAAACGATAAAATAGACCCAAATGAACTTTCTTTCGGAGTAAAGATTTATGCGGATAGTGTTTTTAAAGGTTATTCAAAATATCCTGACGGAAATTATGGATTGAGCATAAGCATCAGCCAAGCAGAAGGTGAGAAAAAATTTTCAATTTCAGCCTCACATCAAGATTATAATTTTGGTCCTGAGGAAGTTACCATTAAATTAGGGGAATCCTTACAAAAAGATTTGTTATTGACAAGATACATCGGTGAATGTACTCCTCCAAATCCACCAAAGGATGTTGAAATTTTTGCAGCAAACCATGTAAAAGGCAAAAAGCAAGTTAAACTTGAGTGGACAAAACCATGTCCTGAAGTACTTAACTATTTGATAAAAAAATATAAAGATAATATCTTTGTTAAGGATTTGCCCGCTTCTCCAGCTGAAAAATTTAAGATTGACACCGATGTTGAATGGGGCAGTACATACAAATATGAAATTATTGCATTCTATGGTGAACAGGCTTCTGAGAATGCTGCATCAGCTGAGATTACTTTAGGGGATGAAGAATGTGAAAGCAGGTATGATGAAAATATTGGATGGGACCTTTTTTGTTCAGTAGATTCACGGAAGACCATCTGGACATGCAATGATGAAAATAAAAAAGTCATCTCTCAAGATTGTTCTGATGATAATCCTGGAGAAATTAATTTCTGTGCAGAAGTGGGAGAACACAATGCCATTTGTAAGAATGCAGGAGTTTGCGGAGTAGATGCACAAAAAGCAGATCCATTTGGATTATATTATGTAAGAAATACTTGTTATGGAACATCAAACGTAGAAAGTGAAGGTACTGCAAACTATTGTTATTTTGACTATACTGATTCAATAGTGAACAAATGCGATCGTTGTGATAACGTGAAAAGTTGTTTTGATTATAAGGGTAAAGATGCATGCGCTGTCAATAATTGCTTAGGAGCTGAATGTAAATGGATTGATGGTGCAGAACATAATCAAGTACTCAATTATGGATTGTTATTTCCTGGTTTGAACATTCCGGAATTTGTTACTGCAGAAACTGGAACTGGTTATTGTGTTGAAGATAAATATGAAAAAGATGACCGATGTTCTTCTTGCGGTCCTGAATCTGTCTTGTTTGAGAATAATTATTGTACTGCCGAAGTATGTTCTGGATTGGGAAGATGTTTTTCAAATTCCGTAACAAAAAATAAACTGCTGCGTTACTGTGCAGAATGCGGTGAAAAAGCAACTACTGATACTAACTGTTATACTTATACTTTTGAAAGTGAATGTACCGGCAATCAAAATATAGAAAAAAATGATCGAGAAGAAATAACTTTATCTAAAGACCGGTGCAGCTGGAATAGGTGTAAATGGAATGGTGTTTCTGGCGGAGCTGGAAAATGTATCAAAGATGGTGATGCAAATAATGAAGATGATTGCAGCTTATTTGCAAACGCAGGTGAAATGAGTTCATGCCGGAAAGATAATAATGCTCCAACTACAACTTTACTCTCTGAAGGCTTAAACATTATTTCTACGAGCCAGCCAAATATTACATTTAAAGCAATTGATAAAGACAATCCTTTAGGTGTCATCGGTTATTGTTTGACCAGTGCAGATCCAAAAAATCCGGGAATCTGTAAAGATTTTACCGAAGAGAATTATCCTGGTAAACTTAAAGATGAAACCATTACGGTTGATCTGATTGGATCTAGTTATCTTCAGAAAGAGATTTCTGGAGAAACATATATGTTGAATTATTATTCAAAAGATAAGTATTTCAATCAGGAAGATCTGCGGACAACTTTTGTTTATGTAGATAACTTACCTCCACAGTTTGAAATCAATCAGGAAATCAAGACTGTTGGGGATACAACCGGTTTGACTGTTTATCTAGAAGGAACAAATGAACCGATGGGATGTACATTTTCTTTACAGCAGCTCTGGCCGGCTGGAGAAGTCCAGAAAAAGGTTGTTGAGAAAAGCATCGAGAAAAAAGAAGTTTCTTTTAACAATTTATTAGGCGTAAAATTCGATCTTAACGTAACTTGTGAAGATAACCATGGTAATAAGAATACAAAAGAAAAACTTTACACTTTTGATTTAGAAGAAAGGATAGATATTGTCAATCCTCAATTATATGGAGCAGTCGCTTCAACTAATGTTGTATTTAAGATAGAGACAATTGCAGGAGCAAGCTGCGGACTATATCTGGCAGCAAACAACGAAAAAGTTGCTGATTTTGTAAGTGATGAGGAAGGGAAAGTTCACCAGACAGCAAGTATTCCAAATTTTATCGAAAAAGAATATGCAGGAGAGTATAAAGCTGTATGTAAAGAATTATTTACTGAAGAAACCTATGAAGATTTTTTCCATTTCACGATTGACTTTTCAGCTCCGACAACAAAGATTATCTTACAAGAAGGTTTGCGTGAAGAAACCCCTTCCGGTTATTGGACAGAATATTTTGTTGATTCAGTACATGTTAGTTTTGAATGTAATTCTGAAGGTTTTGAATGTGATAAGACTTTTTATTGTGTAGGAGAAAGTTGTGAAGCGATTAATAATCCTAGCTACAAAGAATATACAAAAACTTTTACTCTGAATGAAAGCAGTAAAATCTGTTATTACTCTACTGACAAAGCCAAGAATAGAGTTTTCTCTCCTTTTTGTGGAGATATCAAGATTGAAGGTTATGGAATCACATTAGAGAAACCTGAATTATATTATTATTTAGATGAACAATGGGGAATAAGCAATAAGGATACTTTTGACTGGCACTTTTCTACCAAGGTTTTTACTTTGCTTTGTAAGTTTGATTTTAGTCCTAATTTCAATTATCAAAATACGCCTTTGCTAAGAACTATGGCTCCTGATGCTGATGATAAATACGTCTTTGAAAGTTTCCCTACAAGCTTAACTTCTGCTTATTCTAGTGATGGTGGAGTTAAAACTGTTTATGTCAAATGTGAAAATCTGGAAGGAGAAATGGGACCTGAACAGAAGATGAATTTAGAATTTGATCCAACTCCACCAAATACAAAAGATGCGTTTGCAAATCCGATAAATGTGATTGAAGGGACTACAACAATTTTGCATGTTGATACAGATGATAAGACATTATGTAGATATAGTGATAATTCAGATGGAAATGGCAGTACTGAATATGAAACCATGGAATATTCATTTCCTGGAGAAGAAGAAAAGATTCTAGAACTAAACCATGAAGAAGTTTTTTCAATAAATTTCCTTGGAGCAAAGAAAGATTATTCTCTTAACGTCATCTGTAAAAATGGTGCAGGAGATTTATCTGAACTTAAGGAAATAAAATTCAGCGTTGATTATACTGCCGTGGGAAATATTCAAAGTTTAAAACCAAGCGGATATATTGATGAACTCAATGTTACTTTGGAAGTTGAAACTACCAAGAACGCTTTGTGTGAATATAAATTGGGTGATAATTATGTTCCTTTCTCTAGCGGAGCCAATACAAAATTACATACATCTAGCTTAGCTGGTTTGAGTGAAAAAGAATATATCGTCCCAGTTAGTTGTAAGATGGGCGAGCATACCGCAAAAAATAATATTAAATTTATAGTTGACTTGACACCACCAAAAATAACTAAAGTGAATGACGGAAATTATACCTGTGGAAGTGATAAGATGGGTGTAATGGTTTATTCTGATGAAAAGGGAAATATCAGCAGTTATTATTATGAAGTCTATGAGCAGGAAGGCGGATTATCCAGTTATTTAGCTGTACAGAATAACAGCAAACCTCTCTTGAATAGTACTGTTGGTCCTGATTTGCCGATAAAGATTCCAACTTCAAGTTTAAATGAAAGTAAGACTTACTTTGTAAAAGTAAAAGCATTAGATCTAGCCGGACATTGGAGTAATTTTAAGGAAAGTGACGGCTTTGTCGTTGTCGCAAAAAATTATTCTATTTGTGAATCAGATAACGGCGCTCCTGATGTTCAGTTGTTTACTAACAAGACCTGTACATCAACATTGACAGAAATGCATTGCGAGGATGTAGTTGGATGTAATGAATTTGAATATGGGATATCTGCAACATCCAGCTTGTGTGAACCATCACTTAACTATAACGGCCAAAAATTAAAATTTGATAAGACCAGTTATTTATGTTATTATGTAAAAGATAATAATGAAAACAATTATACTAGTACAGAGAAAATAATTTTCGCCGATGAAGATGGTGATGGGATTGCAGATTCTTGTGATGAATGTCCAGATACTGGTGCAGGGAAAATAGTTGACGAGATGGGTTGTGCAGATGATGATCCTAGGCCTGGCGAGAAAGACGATAGTGATGGAGACGGACTGCCAGATTATTGGGAGAAATTCTATGACCAGATTGGTTGTGAGTTAAATCATATGAGTATCGATTCTAATGATGATGGAACAGATGACAATTTCGAAGATTATGATAATGATGGCTACACAAACTACCAAGAATATACTTATCAATATGATCCCTGTTTGGCTGATGCTCCTACAAAATGTATCAGCGATACGGACTGTCTTGTTGGCGAGACTTGTGTGTTAGGGAAATGTGTTGCAGAGTTAAAAAAATGTACTTTTGATGAAGATTGTTCTATCAACGAAAATTGTATTGCAGGAAGTTGTATTAAGAAAGCAAAGAAATGTGTAAGCGACGAAGATTGTGATTTGGAGGAGAAATGTATCGATGAAGTATGCATTAGTGAAAAACAATCAAATGTTTTGGCTTGGATACTGTTTATTTTGGGGTTGTTGATGGTTCTTGGAGGTGCCGGATATTTAATCTATTATTATTACTATTCTCCTGCTGCAAAAGCTCTAAAGAAATCAGGAGTTTCAGTTGGGAGAAAAATATCTGCAGCCGCTCCGAAGATGAAACAAGGAGTAGTAGATTCATGGAAAGAAAAATTTGCAAAGCTAAGGAAAGCACGTGAAGAAAAACTCAAAGAAAAGAAACGTCAACAGATCTTCGGCACATTCAGTAAAGAATCTACAGAGATACCGCATGTGGAAAAATTATTAGTAAAAAAAGGACCACACCTACCCAGATTGAACGAATTGGCTCAGACTTATTCAGAACATAAAGAGGAGATTAAACCAGGATTAAGAAAAGAAGAAAAAAGTGTCTTCTCTAAATTAGATAAGATTGCTGAACAGAGCAAAGAGAAGAAGATCCATGAGATTGTAGATAAAGATGAAGCAAAGGAAATTTTTAGTAAATTAAAAGATATCAGTAAGAAAAGGAAGAAGAGTTGAAAAATAGTTGAAAAGGATAATTGTGAATGATACTTAAAAAAGATATTTGATAAAAATTGCCAAGAAGATCATAAAATGATAATTAAAAAAAAAATCATCAGAAATAAGAAAGGGATGGGCATCGGCCAGGTTTTTGTTTTCATTGTCGCCGCAATAACTTTTGCTCTGATAATGATTTTTGGATATAAAGCAATAACCGGTTTCCTGAAAAGCGGAGAAGATGTTGCCTTTGTACAGTTTAAGACAGATCTAGAAAGTTCAATAAAGAAAATCTATACGGAGTATGGTTCTGTCAGGATAGAAAAATTTACCATACCTGCAAAATATAAGCAGATATGTTTTGTTGATTTAGATAAGCCTTACGATCTTTCACTTTGCAAATTAGATCAAATTGCATGCAGTGTCTGGGAAGATTCTTTAGATTATGATCATGTTGATGAAAATGTCTTCTTAAAACCTTTAGCTCCAGTTAAGATTAAGGTTAATAGGATCAGTATCTTTTCTGATGATGGGAAAAATTTCCTTTGTGTTCCTATTTACAATGGCATTTTTTCAATCTTGTTGGAGGGGAAAGGAGATCATACAGAATTGTCAAAACCCAGTTCTGATTGAAATGGAAAAAATGGAATGGTACGAAATTTTAAGTTGGATTTTATTGTTGTTGGCTTTTTTACTATTAATAATTGGGGTAATCAAAACTCTTCTCTAAGAGGCGAAAAATTTATGGAAAAATTTATGGAATACGTTATTTGGGGCTTATTGTTAATTACAGGTTTATTGTTAATTGCAGGAATTATTAAAACATTCTTTTTTTAATAATTTAACTAAAAATGAGGAAAAAATTGATAATAATATGGGCAGAACAGTTTTCCTTAATTGCTCTGATGATTATTTTTTTTAAGATACTTATAAAATCACCAAAATGCTTTGACTTGTTTGACAGTTATTTTACTATTTTACCTTTGTTTATACTAAAAAATTTCAACAGGAATTTTTTGGTAGGGTTTAATACCCCAACCTTTAGGTTGAAATTTTTAGTATCACAAAAATCTGCCAAAAAAGAAAGTGTTCGTTTCATACCCCGCTCTTTAGGGTGGGGAAGAACACTTTCGGCAGATTTGTCATGATTTCAAAATTTATTGAACTATCTCAACTTGATATTTTCAAAAAATGAATCGCTACAGAAAATCAAAAAAAGCTCAAATAGAGTTAACATTCAATTGGATTTACATCCTGATTGCAGGAGCAGTTATCATGCTTTTCTTTGTCGGCATAGTTGTCAAGCAGAAAACAGTCTCTGAAGAAAAACTATCCGGCGAAGTAGTAAGAATCTTAGAATCAATCTTAGCAGGAGCAGGTGTTTCTGAGAAGACAAAGAATCCAATTTATATGGGTGGCTTAGCTGATTATACTTTTTATTTTGAATGTGAAAATGAGGTGAGCAATTTTGGTATTAAAGGAAAGCCGGCAAAGGCGGAAAATTCTATTGATCCCGTCTTTGCGCCTAAAGAAATTAAGACCACCAAAATGCTTTTATGGAGTTTGCCTTACAAGCTTCCTTTCAAAGTGATGGATTTTCTGATTGTATCTTCTTCTAATAACAAATATTATCTTGTAGGGAATGATGCTGATTTTGTTGAAGAATTCATGAACTTAACGGACGGTTTCAACAGAGAATATCTTTTTAATCTTGACGAAATAAGTGCAAAAGGAGAAAGCTTGCAGGTAAGAGTAATCGATGTTGATGGAACAAATGTTCCTGCAAAAGGTATTCCTGAAGCTTTGATAAATTTTGACGATGATAAAGTAAGTGCAATAGTTTTTACTGGAAAAAGTCAAGTAGATTTTTATCAAAAGAAAGGTTCTTCATGGAGCAAGCTTAACAAGAATCCAGTCAGGATAATCTCTATTGGTGGAGAGAGAGATGCAGCAAAATATGCAGCAATATTTTCAGGAGATGACCAGACTTATCAATGTAATATGAAAAAAGCATTCAAACGTTTGACAATACTTACAGAAGTTTATGGTGGAGAAGGGATAGGGCAGTTGGAAATTGGTGGTAAACTGAAAGAGATTGTAGATTATTATCAGGAACGTCCTGAACTAAGTTTGTCTAATGATTGTCTTAACCAACTTACCGTTTATGATAATAATGTGATGAATTTATTAGGTGATCTGAAAAGCACTGCATCAGCATGCGAATTGGATGAAGATTCATGTGTGGAACTTATGAATATTGCTAATGATCTCAAAAAGGTCAATAACGATTTACGTCTTAACTGTATAAAATTGTATTAATAAAAACAAATAGATAAAAAAAATGAATAAAAAAGGCCAGATTAGGATGTCGGAGACGATAGCTGTACTTTTCATCTTTTTCGTATTGATCCTTTTTGGATTGGTATTCTATTCAAAATACCAAACTGTTGCACTAAAAGAAAAACAAGAAGAACTTTTGGCGAATAGGGCTATTGAAACAACATTAAGAACATTATTTTTACCGGAATTGATCTGCAGCGATGGAGAGACTGAACCTGAAGATAACTGTTTTGACATGTTAAAATTAAGGTTGCTCAACGAAACATTGCAAAGAAATCTTGATGACTATTATTTTGAACTTTTTTCTTATGCAAAAATAGAAGTGCAGGAAGTTTATCCCGGCAACGCTACTTATCTTCTCTATGATAAACCAAAACCTAATTTTAAAAGTAGGGAATCAACATATTTTGTGATTACTTTAAGGGATGAATTGATTGGTAAAGGGGAAGCTTCAAACAGTTTTGGTTATGTTAAAGTAGGTGTATATTCATGATTATTAAGCAACGAAAAATCTTACCATCAGGCAAGTTAGCACAGATGGAAATGGTCGGCTTGGTTGTAATAGTCATTTTAATTACTCTGGGAATGTTGTTCATGGCAATTTTCGCACTGAAATCTGACAACCAGAAGAAAGTTTTTACCAGTAAAGGATTGACATCCAGCGCTATGAGTTCAATCATGAAAACTAATGTTGGTCAGGATGCCAATTGTGTTTCTGAATATATAGGATATTCAACACCAATAATCGGAAAAGATATCATCGATGATTGCGCTAAGTATTTAGATAATCCCAGTTATTCTTTATACAGTTGTATTGGTCCCATCTCTGGAGAGAAAGTTCATAGCTGCGTCTTTTTACGTGAAATTGTAAGCCATCTATTGGAAGAAACTTTAGGTTCATGGAATAAGAATTATGAATTTCATTCACAGATCATATCTGGTGTGGAAGTAAAAGATATCATTGAACCTATCATTGTAGGCAGGGGAGGAAAAGGTTGTAAAGGGGTAGAAAGGGACACTTCAGGATTGTTTCCCATAAATACTGAAGCTGGATTGGTTGAGAATGTATTATATTTATGTTAATAAGCTTTAGATTGTGAGTAAATATTTTTGATTTTTGAGTATTACCCTGGCAAAAGTATTAGTAAAGTTTATATAGGAATTTTCTTTTTTAAAGAGGAATAATAATTATTATAATTAATTGAAAAATAGAGGTGTATAAAATGAATTCCAAAAAAGGGCAGGGCCTTTCTTTAAATGTTATTATAGTGGCTGCTTTAGCTTTGATTGTTTTAGTGGTTCTGATTATGGTATTTACTGGAAGGATTGGTATCTTTCAGTCAGGATTGGATAAAGAAAGCCGGGCAGAATTAGTGAAGATGAAAATTTATTATGGCGATTGTCATCCGACTGCAACTGCAGAAACAACTTTTACGACAGAATATTCTCAGGCAGAATCTGAAGAAGCAAAAGAAATTTCTAAAGCAAAATTCTCAGAAGACTGGGTAGACCACTGTAAAAGTTTCAGTGATAAAGGTGCTTGCGAATCCGGCGGATGTAAGTGGAAGTAAGATGAAAAAAGGCAGTGCCGACATGTGGTGGATAATCATCGGAGCAGTGATAGCTTTAGTAGTGTTAATTATTTTGATGGTAATTTTTACAGGGAAGACAAATATTTTGGAAAGCGGACTGCTTGATTGTCAAGGAAAAGGCGGATCCTGCGATTTTACTGCAAGTGAATGTATTACAAAAGGAACAGTTTCACATGCTTTTGAATGTTCAAATCCAGCCAATATTCCAGAAGAAAGTAAGAAAGTTTGTTGTTTTGGTGTGAAAAAAGCATCTGGAGAGGGTTGTGAAAAAAATTCAGATTGTATTAGTGGAACTTGTGAGATTCGGACACCTTTAGCAACAAAGGTCTGTACATGAAGCTTAACAAAAAAGCAGTAGATAGCAGCACCTTAACTCTGGTCATGATGGTTATCTTTTCCGTCATGCTATTTTTATTTTTTTGGTTATATCTTTCAGGGAAATTAAAAACAATGGTCGGTGGTTAAGTTAATGTTTAAGAATAAAAAAGGTAAGCAAAATCACAAAAGTAATTTTTTACCTTTCTTTTATGGAAAGAAAGGGATGGAGATGTGGCAGTTAGTGATGATTATTTTATTTTTGATATTCCTGTTAGTAGTAATTGTTTGGTTTGGTGTATTAAGTGGTGATGCAGGCGGATTGTTAGATAAATTAGGGGGATTGCTGTAATGGCAGTCAACAAACTAGTTTATTATATTATTCCTTTGATAGTTTTAGGTTTAATAGCGTGGTGGCAGTTTGGTTTTGGAGGACTTTTTGAGAATCTTAAAGGCGGAGTAAAAGGAGTAATAGAAATGGCGCCAAATGTTTCAATAGGCGCTGAAGAAGAACTTGCAACAGAACCAACAATTCCCAGAGAACATGAGGAAGCGATTAATAATTTAGTCGAAACTATAGAGAAGATGGTAACCAGTCCAAAGAAAAATTGTTTCCTGAATTATAAACTTCTTGGTAAAAATTATGGGACCAATAGTGGTATGCCTAGTTTAGGAGAGGGGGGAACTACAATCAGTTTTCAATTAAAAGGGGATAAGACAGAAATGTTAATTGCAGGAGGAGCAGGAGGAAAACAGGAAGTTACACGTCTTAGGAAAGAAATTGCTGGTTTCAAACCTTGTGTGATTGCTGGAAGTAATGAAATCACTAAGAATTTTTTTAATAGATATTTAGGGCAAGGACAAATTTTAGGAGATAATTATAAGCCAGTTAGCATAATAAATATTTTTTATGATACTGATGGAGATAATGGTAACGCTATTCGTGTTCCTGAATTTGGAAATGAGCCAGTTAATGATGAAGGAGATAATTTTGAAGACGAAGGTTGGTTGTTTAAAGCAGAAGATGGAAGCATATGTTTCTTTCCAACAAACAAAGTGATGTCTGCTGATGATGATGGTTTAGTTTATGGTAATATAAACCAAATCAATACTAAAGTAGGTGTAGTTGGTTCAGGACTGGACTATTGTTATACTTGGACAGAATGAAAATTAGATCTAATGAGAATTAAATCAAAAAAAGGAATGAGTATGGGTTTTGTAGTAACAATGATAACAGTTTTAATCGCTTTTGTGTTGATTGCCGGTGTGGTTTTTAGGTTTATGTCAGAAACAGAGTCGAAAGAAGCAGAAATATTATGTCAAAATAGTGTTGTTCTAAGAGCAGCAACTTCAGTAAGTCTTGGCAGTTTAGAAGATGTTAAAGCAGCCCCCATATTATGTAAAACTATTGACCAAAAGATAAAAGGCAATAAGAATGAAGTAAAAAAAGAGTTAGCTGATATGATGGCTAGGTGCTGGTGGATGTTTAATGAAGGAAGAACCCCTAATCTGTTAAGTTCTCTTCCAGGACTAGGTGGAAAAAATAAAGGTTTTGTTTGTTATACAGCAATAGTTGAAGAGAGTAAAGATTTTAAGGGAAGCGATTCGATAACTGATTTTGATGTTTTCTTAAGAGATAAAAGTTATCCAAAGATGAAAAACACAACTTATCTGCAATATATCCAATATAGAAGCGGCGGACCGGGAAGGATAACGATGATTTTGCCTCAGGAAGGTAATAGTGGAGTTATTAAGCCCAACCGTGCTTTTGAGATTGCTTTCATTGAGAAAAAAAGCGATAGTAATGCTTGGATCAGTACAGTATTGATGGGTGGGGGAGCTGTTGTAGGTGTAGCAGGAGCAATAGTTTTGGCTTTGCCAACTGGAGGAACTTCATTAATAGCTGTGGGAGCAGTTATTGGAGGAGTTGCATTAGCGGGTACTGGAGGAGTAATAGAATATCAAAAATTATTTGAAGAAAGAGATGTAAATACGATCATGGTTTTAGACATGAGCAATAATGAAATAGTAAACGAGTTTCATAAAAATGTTTTTATGGGAGATATTGCTAGTGAATAAAGGATTATTGAGGTGAGTTAAGATGGTCATTTTTAATGATAAAAAATTTAATAAAAAAGCGACTTCGCGCTTTAGACTTTCCTTTTGGGAAAGCAAGAAAGGGATGACTCCTTGGCAGGTTATAACAGCTTTATTAATTTCTGTAGTAGTAGTAATCCTTGTTTTGATGTTTTTCAGAAGGAGTGGGGAAAAAGGTTTTGGTTTTGCAGAGGATAAGATAACTGGACTAAGTACAGATTTAGACGGAGACGGTGTTCCAGATGCAGTTGATAAATGTGTAGGCGCAAAGGACGAACAGACAAAAGATAAGATGGAAAATCAAAATAAGAAGATAGATTCAAGCGGTTGTCCGGTGAATAAACCTGAATTAACATAACTATTTTATTTTCTCAATTTTAAAAAAGATGATCAAAAAAGATAAAAAAGCCATCATGGTAAAATTTTTGACAACTTTACTTCTAGCGATAATAATTTTTGCACCGGCATGTTTGTTTGCTTCTAAATTTTTTAGGTTAAGTACTCAGGCAGCAAATAATTATGGAAATTTTGTATCTGAAATTGATGATTTGATGAGAAATGGCGGGGAAGGAGAAAAAAGAATTTTCTTATTGGTTATGGATGAAGAGACATCAATCGTTTATTTTGAGTCTAATGATTTTAAGAGAAGAGAACTAAGTTCTTGGGGCGGGCCA
>JAHJGQ010000024.1 GCA_018824365.1 Nanobdellota archaeon
AAATTTTTTGTATTTAATATCACGACAACTTTTATCATAAATTAAAGCAATGATTCTCAGTATAAATTTTGATTATTTTTTAGAAAAAAAAACAAAACAGGGCTCCAAAGGGGTGAGGGTGGTAGAATTGTATTTGGAACCCTGATCTTGTATCAGTATTTTAGGGGGGGTTGATTAATTATTATATTTGTAGTAAAACACCACTTATATATAAATGTTACTATTTTGTATACTGGATGTCAAAAAACAACAAATAATGTCTTTGTTAATAATGTTTCTATGAAATTAATCTACAATTGGTATTAATAGAAAAAGATAACTAAATGGAGTTTAATATCGCTTGCTGTTAAACGACCCGACCGAAGCGAAGCGTAGAGAGCGCAACGTGGTCGACCGAAGAGAGAAGTTCGGGGCTCGCCGAAAATTCGTTGTTATAGTAGTTGTGGGAAATAATTTATTAACTTTCAAGTGGTAAACTAAACAAAAGATTTATAAATTAAGTGTGTTTTATTATAATTATGAAGTATACAAAATGAAAAAAACACTTACAGCATTGTTGCTTGCTGGGGCAATCGGATTAGCCGGTTGCGATAAGGGTAATGAAAATTATTCTACTAACAAACCAACTGAGCCAGCAAAACCTGCAAATGTTTATCAGTTTCAGGGATTTGGTGACATTGGAAATGTTAGTGAAGGGATGTATAGAGACGTCACTCAAATAGAAACTGCAGATGTTGATGGCGATGGAGATTTAGATATAATTGTTGGGACAGAAACAGGTAGAATAGTAGTATATGAAAACAAAATGCCCCAGAAAGGACAATAAATCTTTCATTCTATAGTTTTTATTTTTCAACAATTTCGTTAAAATTTTGTTAGGCAAAGTTACGAAGTAATTTTGTGAGAGCGAACTTAGTTGTCGCTTCCCCCGTCTTTTAAGACGGGGCAAAGACAACTTCAAAAAGACTTTGTCTTTTTCTAAAACAAGTTATTACTTCTATCTAACGCTAAAAAGAAATTCCAAGAAGCAGACCCAAATCACAAATGTACCATTTGGACACTTTTCGTAAAGCGTTAATGGTCATAAGCCAGCCAGGCGAACAGATACGATCTGCTTCTGGTAATTATTTCTTAATAGCTTTAGCTATAAAAAACTATCGAGGTGATATTAATGTCAGAAGATTTTCAAAGAAGAAAGCATTCTGTTGGACAGAATGCTTTCCACTTAGTGTGGTGTCCAAAATACAGATGGCACGTACTTAAACCAAAACCAATCAACCGAATGTGTGAGACATTGATCAAAGGTACTTGTTATTATAATGGATATGTTGTGCATGAGCTGGAAGTCATGCAGATCATATCCATCTTTTTGTAGAACTCCCTCCTCACGTTTCAGTCAGTGAGGCATTCCACAAAATAAAAGGAAGAACTTCTAGAATATTACGTAGCAAATTTATCTGGCTGCGTAAAATGTATAAGCGAGGTCATATGTGGAGTCCAGGAAAATTTTACAGAAGCGTTGGTTCAGTAACTAAAGAAACTATTGAGAATTATATCAAGTACAGTCAACAGGACTGGAAGCATGTAAAGCCAGATGCAAAAAAAACTTTCGCGAAGCGAGGGCAGGAGAGAATTTCAAGCTTTGCTTGATGACTTCCAAGGATACCCCTCTTTTGTCATACTGAATTTAAAGAGGGGAGGAGGTCATTAATTTTTTGGGCTTTAAGCAATGGAGTGAATAGCGACTATCAAGAACAAAAATCAAAAGCGAGAAAACCCGTTTTAACCAAGTTATTAGTAACTTATAAGTGGTTACAAAATAGAAAGATTTATAAAAGAGTAATGGTTAAATGTGTTATAATGATAGATACATCAATAGAAAGAAGCAAGTTGGAAGCAATTTTACATAGAGGAAGTCTTTATGAAATAATTGGAGTTCCTTTTAATGCATCTGACGAAGATATTCAAAGAACTGCTAAAAGAATGCAGGTTCAGAATCATCCTGACAGGCATATGGATTTGCCATTAGAAGAAAGAACAGCAAAAGAAGATTTATTCAAACAAGCAACAACTGCTAGAAAAGTTTTAGGAGAATATAGAGATAATTATAATGCGTTTATTGTTGCCAGATACCTAATGCCTGATTCTGTTTTAACAGATTTATCAGTAGGCCATTTAGAAGGGATGATGCAAAAAGTGGATTATAGATCCTTAGCTTTGCAGTTCATGGATCAAAAAACAGGAGTAAAACCTAAAACTGATGCTAAAAAATATCAGAGTGTTGTTGAGGTTGCTGTTCAGTTCTATGATTATTTGAATCCTAGATTAACTAAATATTTTTTTGATGCAATGTTTGATGGATATAGAAAACAACTTGATGAAGCAGTTGTACAATCTATTGATTCAGTTGTAAGAGATTCACCAGTAAAGCTTCCAAGTGATATAGTAAGAAGAATAAAAAATACTTATACTCAAAAATTAAGAAAAGGACTTGCTTCAAAAGTTATAAAATCAGTAACTCAACAAGTAAGTCAATTGAGACCTGTTTTTGTTTCATATGCTGTCTACGGAGCTTGTCAACAATTAGATATGAAATATGATAAGGTAGTTGATTGGGCTAGACAGCAAGGATGCACTTATATTAGAAAAATATCAGAAAAAGATGTTAAAAAGATTACTTCTGTATTGAATGCCGTTAAAGATATTGGGTTCTAGGGTTTTCTTGCCTCTTTTATTATTTAGCCCAAATAAATTATTGGATCTAACGATGTTAAGTTGCCTGGGGTTTATCCCACCCCAAGGAGTGTAACGATGCAGAGTCACAAGACCACCATTACCTAAGAAGAAAAGATCAAGCGTAAGCAATAGAAAGGCATTCTTTCTAATGAGAATAGAGCCTCGCAGAGTAATAAAAATAAAGCGGGAAGAGAATACAAATTCTTTTAAATCATTAAATTAATCGTAGGTTTATGCATCATCTAGAAGCAATCAGTCCAGTTGATGGGAGATATAGAAAACATACAGAACCATTAGCAGATATTTTTAGCGAGAAAGGTTTAATTAGAAATAGAGTAAAAGTTGAGGGAGAGTATTTACTATCTCTATCTGAACATCCTCAAATTGGAACTAGAGAATTTTCTGGCGAAGAGAAAGATTTGATAAGAAGATTATATGATGTTTCCACAGAAGATGCTGGTGTAGTTAATGCAATTGAAGTTAAAGGTCATGGAAATATTAAAGCAACAAACCATGATGTTAAAGCAGTAGAATATTTTATGAAAGAAAAGTTAAGAGGAACTTCGCTTGAAGATTCTTTGGAATGGATTCATTTTGCTTTAACTTCTGAAGACGTCAATAATCTTGCTTATGGTTTGATGCTTTCTGATGGCGTTGGAGAAGTAGTATTGCCGAGTGTCGAAGAATTATATGAAACAATTGAAGGATTAGCCAAACAATATAAAGATATTCCAATGCTGGCAAGAACTCATGGGCAACCAGCATCGCCAACAACTTTTGGAAAAGAGTTTAAGGTTTTTGCTTCAAGGCTGAGGCGACAGTTAGACCAATTAGGAGCTTATGAAATTCTTGTCAAACTAAATGGAGCTACAGGAAATTATGATGCGCATCATGTTGCTTATCCTCAAGTAGATTGGATAGAATTTACAAGAGATTTTGTTGAAAGATTTAACGATGGAAGAAAAGTAAGATTAAAACCAAATTTTGTAACAACACAGATAGAGCCACATGATACTTATGCAGAATTATTTGACAATCTACGAAGATTAAACACAGTTCTTATTGGTTTTGACCAAGATATGTGGAGATACATAAGTGATGATTGGATTAAGCAAAAACCTGTTGAAGGAGAGGTTGGCTCATCAACAATGCCACATAAAGTAAATCCGATAGATTTTGAAAACAGTGAGGGAAATTTAGGACTTGCTAATGTATTATTTGGTTATTTTTCTTCTAAATTACCTGTATCTAGACTTCAAAGAGATTTATCCGATTCTACTGTGGAAAGGAATTTTGGAGTAGCCTTAGGACATAGTTTAATTGGATACAAATCTGCACAAAAAGGATTAAGCAAAATTGCTGTAAATGAACAGAAAGTTGTTGAAGAATTGGAAAATCATCCAGAAATTATATCTGAAGCAATTCAGACAGTTCTCAGAAGAGAAAGAGCAGAAATGCCATACGAACGATTAAAAGAATTAACAAGAGGAAGAAAACCAACAATGGATAATTTTAGAATATTTATTGATGGATTGGATGTTTCTCAAAAAGTTAAAGAAGAATTAAGTCAGATTTCTCCAACAAATTATACAGGAATTGCTCGTCTTCTAGTAGAAAGTCAGTAGTGTCCGAAACCGATTACGCCTAACATCGGGGCCCCTGTTAGTTTCGTCCGAATACTTGGAGGACTTGATTTTTAGTGCAAAGATGCCGAAGGCAAAATCAAAAATTAAAACTAACAAGATCTAAAGAAATTTTTAAGCAAAGTATCAAATTCTTTAATAACACACAATCCTTCTTTTGGAAAACAACAGAAATAGTTCTGCCAGACAAAACGTTCGTCAAGATAAATTATTGCTCCTTTATCTGTTTCAGATCTGATACATCTTCCTGCAGACTGGAAGGTCTTGTTCATAGCAGGATAAATATAACCATAATCCCAACCCTTTCCAAACTTTTCTTCATAATATTTTATTGTCTCTTTAGTTTTAAGGTTGGGGTGAGCTAAAGGCAAACCGACTATAACAACTCCATTGAGTAAATCTCCTGGAAGATCAACACCTTCCGCAAAATTTGCTCCTGCCACTCCAAGAAGAATTCCTCCTTTATCCTTTTCAGCTCTAAATTCTGCTAAGAAATTTTCTTTTTCCTCTTTACTCATCTCTCCTTTTTCCCAAAATTTTTTTTTGTTCGATTGAATGTAATTAGCGATATTGTCGCGGAGTTGGTATGATGGGAAAAAAAAAGCTATATTTCCTGGAATAATGGAAGAGATCTCAGAACATTTACTTGCAATTTTTTTATACATCACTTCTCCTCGAAGATTGTATTTTGTACTCGTCTCAGGAATTATTAAACTTAGTTTGTTTTCTATAGGAAAAGGCGAACCATACTCTTTCTCTACTCCTCTTTCTATTCCCAATAGATCTTTATACATGAATGTTGGTTTCAAAGTTCCACTCATGATTATTCCAGAATGTATCCTTTTGAAGATATCTTTTGTTATTATACGTGGATCAAGGCAAGTATAACTTAAGATAATAACTGGTCCTTGTCTTCCATTTTTTTCTGTTATGATTCTTGAATAACCTTTATCTTCTCCTTTCCATGAAGCAAGGAAATTGCTGATGCTTCCAAGATAACTTTTCCGTTGCTTTTTCCTAACTTCATCAGATGCAATTTCTAATTCATTAATAAATTCGTCATAGTCAACTACTTCACTTAACTTTGAAGTTAGTTCTTCTTTAGCAACCAGTTTTTCTTTATTATACTCATTTGAACTGAAATTACTTATGCCTGTTAGAATACGCATTAATTCTTGTAACCATATGATCAGGCCATTATATTTGAATTTCTTGGCTTCAATCAATGCATTTTTTATAATGTTGCTTGTAAGATTAACGCTTAACATGTCTGTTATTCTGTTAGGTAGATTATGACCTTCATCAACAATAAGAATAACATCTTCCATCTCGATATCTAGTTTTGTAAAGAGGGTATTTTGTACAAATGGACTAAATAGATAATAATAATCTCCAATGATCACGTCTGAACTTTTGGCCAAAGAAAGGGAAATCTCATAACTGCACATTTTTTCTTCTTTAGAGAAGTTGACAATCTCTTCATTGTGTAATGGGCCTTTTAATTTTAACTCTTTGATAATTCTTTTCGCTTCAACAGTTAATTGTTTTTTATTTTTTACATTATTATAAAATTCACATTCACCCTTTTCTACTACTGCTTTACAAAATTCGTTGAAATCGTTTCCGAACAAGTTAGCAATATCTTGGTTGCACATCCACTTTTTTCCGATTAGATCAACACTGGAAAAATTTATCTTCTTTTTTTCTTTGATAAGCTTTAATGTATCTATTGCAATCTTATGCTGCGTATGTCTGTTTGTAAGAAAAAAAACTTTCTTATTTTTATTAAGTGCAAATGATAAAGCTACAGATAATGCGCTGGCAGTCTTTCCCAGACCAGTGGGAGCATGCGATAAAAGGATTTTTTCATTCTCTATCGTCTCTTTAATATCTTTTATAAGTTCATCTTGTTTTGGTCTGATTTTATCGTGTGGAAATAGTTCTATTTCTTCGTAAGAATCCATATTATATATCAAAAAAAGAAACTATTTAAATACATTCTATTTACATTTAAAGTCTTCCAAAAAGTTTAAATAAAACTTTAGTTTACAATATATCTATTCGAATAGATAAATGTTTAAATATAAGTCTTAAACATTATTAAATTGAGGTAAAAGGTAGATGGTTTGGGGGTGTCAAATTGAATAAGGATAAAGCAATCTTTGACGTATTTTTTCGTGAAAAACCGGCAATGATGCTAGTGGAATTAAAGAACGCAGATTCTAATGTTTATGCATCAGTCCTTGCTAAGCAGATAGACTGTACATATTCTCATGTAGTGAAGATTTTACAAGAGATGCAAAAATCAGAATTGATAAAGTTCAAGAAAGAGGGTCGTCTTAAACTGCTTGAACTAACTAAGAAGGGGTACGATATCGCTGCCAACATCGAAAGCATTAGGTCAATGCTTTAGATTCTTCTTTTTTTTATTTTTTAGGTTTATTTGTACATAGTGAGTATTCTGTTCCTGGGTTCTTACAGATGTCTTCTGTATTATCTATTCTGTCATTACAATCAGAATCATCATAGCAAGAAATTGAACTGACAACTGTTGCTCCTGTAATGCCTCCTTTACTTACAAGCAAGCCTAATGATACAACAATCCCTACAAGAACAATCACTATAATAATGGATTTAGTTTTATGTTCCATAAAAATAAAGTAAAATTAAAAAATTAATAAACTTATCTATTCGATATACACTTTTAATCTATTCATATCGAGCTTCCAATCTGCAGGCAGCTTATTAGTTGATTTATAATATTTGACTAATCTCCTGATTTTTGAGCTTGTTAACAAAAAGCCCCTTTTGGCAGTTTGATCTTGCTTGTTTTTCTCCAGATGTCGTTTAATCTCAGTAATTTTTTTAATTACATTTAATAAATCTTCTGGAAGTTCTTTATTGAGATTATTTTCTTTTAATATTGTTACTATTTTTTTACCAGTTAGGGCTTTTACACTATTAATACCGTAACTATCCCTTAAGATCATGCCTATCTCTGAGCTGCTCTTCCCCGCTTTAGCATATTTGTTTATTAATTTCTCAACATCTTTACCTTTGTAAGATGCCCATGAAGGTACTTTTTTGATAGGTTTAGTACTTCCACTCTTACCTTTATCTCTTGAATGCATTCTTGCCATTTTAATTTCCTCTTGTTTATCGTTCTTAAGGAGAATAAGCTTTAGCTTCTTTCTCCAGTACAGGTAAGCCTAAAACCGACCTGCCCTTTGAATTTATGTTTGATTCACTGCTTTATTTATAAATATTTAGGCAGATTTTCTCATGGTCGTGATTGGGTTTTTATCCTAAATAAAGGCGCAATACCTCAACCTTTAGGTTGAGGATGTAGCGCTTTATTGGGATCCTATGATTTTTTTGGGCCTTTTTTTCTGTAAATTAACCATGACACGAGAATGAAAGCAAGAACCCCTGCAATTAACACAATTGCCGGCCAGATAGATTTTTCTTTTACTTCTTTAATGTATTCTTTAATATCTTTTATAACTTCTTCTGCTTTAATGGGAATATATTCTACTTCTTCAAGCTCTTCTTTTTCTTTCTCTTCAACAATCTTCGCTTCAGTTTTAACTACTTTCTTACTCTCACCGATTAAAAAGTAACTAAAGCCGGGAGTTTCTGCAGAATAATAAACATAATCGCTATCTTCATTAGAAATTGTTGTTGTTAATTCGTTCCATTTATCATTGTTGTAACGGAAAAGTGCAATCTTCTCTTTACTTAATCCATTTTCTGTCAGCCAAGATTTCAATACTTTAAACTTGATTTTAGAGCTTTTAATGTATTCGTCTTTAAATGCAATCCCTTTAGTTATTTCAGCATATTTGTAAACTTTTTTACTGAACCTTTTAACATTACTTGGTAAACTGTCTTTCTTCTCTACTTTCATCCAAACTCCCCAAAGGTCTTTATTAGTAGAAAATTCAACTTCAGTAATCCCTATTACACCATTATCAACTTCTAATAAAGTTGTTTTCCCTTTTGTAAGTGGATTCCAAATCTTTTTAGAAAACTGTCCCACAACTTGGTTAGTGCCGGTGCCACCGCCTCCACTACTTGAAGTGGTTGTAGTAGTCGTCTCTTCTTCTTCTGCAACAGGTGCAGAATAATTAATCTTCAATGTTCTGTTAGCATCTCCCCAATCATTTTGGCCAGCAGAATCATAAGCTAGACAGTTCCAGGTATAATTACCATTAGCTAAATTTAAAATCCAGGAAGTACTGTTTGAAGTTCCACTGATATTAGTTGTTTGATTTAGAGAAAAAGATTGATTAGAACTATTTGTTATATATAAACTAATATTTGTTAATCCATTGTCATCAGTTGAATTGCACTCAAAGAAAACGTTGACTGGATCAGATGTGCTGTTAGTATAATTATCTGTTGGAGATACCAAAGTTACGTTAGGATAATTATCCGGAGCAGTAGGAAGTATCAAAGTAACGAAAGTACTATTGGTCTGCGTTAAATTAATAGTCGTTGAATTACTAATATATCCTAATTTGGTTGCAGTAATGTTATGTGGCGTGTGGTAAGTTCTTGCAGTTGAATCTTCTGTAAAATCAGTTAAAGTTTGTCTGGAAATTTGTCCAGATTCGTTGCTTAAGCTGGAATGAACAAAAACAGAACTAACGTTATAGATAGTTACATTAGATGCATTTAATCCACTTCCAGTACTATTTTGTATAGTTGTATCTAAATACCAAAGTACGCTTAATAAACTTCCTGCAGTAATTACATTAGTACTTAATCTGTTAAAAGTAGTATTAATCAAATAAGCTGTTGCTCCATTAAGATCAACATCATTACCGGATATTTGTTTAATTATAGAATTAGTTAGATTAGCACTGGCATTACTCTCTAAGTCAAATCCGTTTGCAGTAGATAAATTAATAATTAAGTTGTTTAAAGTTACGCCAGAAGAATTACTAACCCTTACTGAATCATCAGTTGTATTATAAACAGTTGTATCATTAATTTTAATATTTTCACTATTAACTTCAATATTAATTCCCGCTTGGCTTGAATGAGAAATAGTATTATTGATGGCTGTTCCGTTTACAATTGTTCTAATAAGTAAACCATTTCCGTTTTGACTATTATAAATGATATTATGATAAACAAAAGTATTATTACAGTTACTAAGGTAAATTCCGCTGCGATTAGAATCAGATATTGTGTTAGAGTATGTATAAATTAAGTTTGAATTTTCGATTTCCATACCATAACCAGCTGTGCTAGAAGATATACCATTGTCAGTTAAATTAACATTATAACAGCCATTTCTAATAGCAATTCCTGAATTGTGAGCAGATTCAATAACATTATCATCAATAATTACATCAGTACTATTTGAAATACTAAGACCATCATTACCATTAGGGAAAGAGCTGCAGTTGTTATTTTCAATAGTATGCGTGCCAACACTTCTACTGTTTCTTAAACCGATACAATTCCCAGATGTAGTGTAAGAAATGTTATTATTTCTGATTGTTACAGCACTTGTAGCCTTATCAATATAAATTCCGCCGCTTGCCGCAGCGCCAGTTTTACCTGAGTTGTTAACAAAATTATCTTCAATTGTAGCAGAAGCAGTGTCCAAAGCAATTCCAAAGCTATAACCAAGAGCAATATTATGATCAGTAACATTGTTTCCTTTAATTGTTGCATTAGCATTATTCATTACATAAACTCCCATCGATAAGGCAGCAATGTTACCATTATTCCTGATAGTGTTATTTTCAATTATAACATCCTTGGCACCATCTACAGCTACTCCGATAGTCTTACAATTCTCGATAGTGCTGCGGTAAACTTTACTATCGTTCATTTTTATACCAATTCCAGCCGGTGAGTAAGAAGGTGCACTAGTATTACCCCAAACATAACTGATATCACTGTCATAAATCTCTAATAAGCCATCAGTTGTAAATTCATAATAAAAGTTAGTGTTGCTGGTTGTAATGTTAGAATTGCTTTGGATAGTAAAAATACTTCCGGGGTTTGTTGAAATATAATATTGGTGGTCGCTTGTTGCATTGATAATTAAGGTTATATTGTTAAATGTTAAATCACCGGCATCTTGTACTGTAAGGTTGCCATTTAAGTAAATTGTTTCATTGCTGCAAGTTGTTGTTGAATTGATTACCCAGTTGCCTGTTCCGTTGTAAGATCCATCGCAGATGGTTATTTCATTTCCAAGCGGTGCAAATAAAGAGAATGTTGAAATATTTCCAGAGGAAACAATATTGTTAGTCGTATCAACACTTGAACTAGCTAAAACCTGCCAAGTGCCAGAACTTTCATTATAATGGTAAATCCTTACTGTGACTTCACTAATAGAAGCAATATCACTATCAGTATAACTTAAATTAAAATCAATAAATCCACCAGCAGAAGTATTAGTGATAGTAAGATAATCAGACAAATTTCTTTTTCCACTAGGATCAGCAGGAGGTGTTGAATTGAGATCTATTTGAACACTTTGTAGTGAGTGAGAAGTGAAATTAGGCCCATTATCTATTATTACATTATTAAATTGAGTTCCTACAATTCCTTCAAGAATTTGTATTGTTGTATTGTATGGTGCGTTTAATAAATCATTATTGAATTGATTATTGTTTGATGAGGAAGCTGCAATATAAACAACTTTTGATTTGTTTATTGTAAAATTATTATTCATAAAACTATTATTATTTGAATAATACCAAAATTGAACCCCATCTGCATCTCCTCCCGTTATAAAAATATAGTTTGATGAGATGTTGTTGTTACTTGAATACCAGCTTAGAGTAAGACCGTGGGCAGTTGTGTCATCAGTTATTATTCTATTTAAGTGAATAGTGTTGTTTGTAGAATTGTATAATCTTGCTCCTCTTCCACCTTCACCAGATGTTGTGATATTATTATAATTAATATAATTGTTGTGTGAATCATCTAAGTTAAAACCATAGCCACTAACATCTGTTGTTGTAATAACATTATATTCAAAAATATTATTGTTTGAATTTAGTTCGGCGAATATTCCTGATGACCCCGATGCTGTTGTTGTAATAGTGTTAGAAGAGATGTTATTATTATCTGAACCAGATCTTAGCCGAACTACAGGTATTGATACTCCACCTGGAGAATAGTCCAGAATATTATTATAAATTGTATTATCATCTGCAGCATTCAAATATAATGCATGTTCTCCAGTACTGGTGATATTATTGTAAGAAATTGTATTGTTTGTTGAACCGGTGTAAAGAAAAACACCTAAATATCCAGTAGTGTTCACATCATTCCGAGTGATTATATTATTTGATCCTGTTATGTAAATGCTGGTCTTACTTGATGTTACTGTATTAGATTGAATATTAGAATTGTTTGAATTTTCTATCTCTATCCCATTAGGATTTAATCCCAGGGTTGTAATCGTATTTGAATAAATATTAACATTATTAGAAGATTCATTTACATATATTGCATGAGCATCATTTCCATAAGTTGTTATTGTATTAGATGATACATTACAATTTAATGAATTCGCACTCAAAAGTACACCAGTACCATAAGGCACACTAAAACCAAATGTAACATTCGCTGCTTCGATAGTATTATTATACACCGTAGAATTCTCCATTCCCTCACTATACACTCCATGCGTAAAGTTATTTATGCCTGCAAAATTTCTAATCGTTATATTATCAAATCCACCACTATTGTTAATTCCATAACCAGTGCCATTGCTTGTTATTGTTGTTCCATTACCATCAATAATAATATTGTGAGCACCAATCGTCAAAGCAGTATCATTACATTGAGTTGTAGTTGCAGGATGAGAATCTCCTAAAACAACTGAAGCTGTTAAAGTATCTCCACAGCTACATAAACCAATACCATCACCGCAATTGGCAGCATAAATGGCGCTAGCCGAGAAAATAATTAAAATTACTATCATTAAAACTAAATGTCTTCTTTTAATTATCTAACACCTCTTTTCAAAGATAAGAAATATTTTACATTTATATAATTTACTTAAACTTGATGTTTTTTTGATAAAAAGATAAGAAAATAAGAAAGATTTTGAATAAATTTTAAAAGAAAAGAAATAGCCCCGCGCGGATTCGAACCGCGGTCAATGCCTCCAAAGGGCACTATGATAGTCCACTACATTCCGCAAAGCAATTAGCTTCTCTACGGGGCTGTGAACACTGCCACAACGGGGCCATTGATGTAATTCTTAAGTTTATTTATAAAATTTTAGGTTTAGATGTTTGTAACTTTTTCTTTATACTTTATAGAATTAGTAGTATATAAATTCTACCCAGACTTGTCCAGTAATCCAGTCGGTATAGAAACATATAAAAATCCCAAAATAATCATTAACAAAAAGAGGTCCTAAGATGAACAAGAAAAGTTGCTATTTTATTATGATTTTAGTGATATTCTCATCATTCTTTATTGTCAATGCTGTAAATGCTCAAATAGAACCTGAAGAGATTCCTGCAACATTCAATTCTGAAGAAATATCCCCTGGATTTCAGCCCGTCATAGATACTTTACAACCACTTTACCGCAAATTGAATGTTTTGGTGGGGGGGATTTTTGGTCTTTATGTTATTTTAGTTTTGACAAGGGTTTACTACGAAAGAAAAAAAGTTAAGATTTTACAAGATATCCGTTACGACTTAGATAATTTAAATGTTTATTATAAAGTCCCTTATTCTAAAGAACGGGAGAAACTAATTAAAAAGTTTTTCAAATTATTTAAGTTTAATAATCAAAATGATCAAATTAATCAACATAATGGACCAAAAAAAGGTAAAAAATGAAAATTCAAATCAATAAAGAAGTCTTCAGTAAATTCAATCAAGATTTGAAAATAGTTTTCATCTTAGCAAAACACATTGATAACCAGACTAGAATTGAAGAATCAAAACACCTTTTAAATGATGTGGAAAATGAAGTTCGTCTCATTTTCAATAAAGAAAATATCAAAAGCCATCATCTTATATCTCCATGGGCAGTTGCCCAGCAGGAATTTGGTCCTAAAGCAAGACATTATCACACTTCTTTGGAAAAGCTTTTAATAAAAGTCTTAAACAAAAAAAAAATTGTTACTAAAAGTGTCTTAACTAATATCATTAATAGTCTTGCTTTAAAACATATCATTCCTTTTGGAATTGATGATCTAGAAAACATCTCTGGCAATCTCACTTTTGCTATTGCTGAGAGTGATAAGAAAGTTAATATTCTTAAGAGATTGAGTTCTGGGGAATTGTATTATCACGACAGCAAAAATATTTTAGGTAAAAAATTAGACTACTGGAAAAATTCAAAAACATTTTTAACAAATAAATCAACTTCAGCTCTGATTCATTTTGAAATTCTTCCTCCCATTACTAAGAGCAAGATGGATATGATAATTAAAGAAGCTGATTCTTTAGTAAGGGCTTTCTGTAATGGAAAGACCAAAGTTTTTGTTTTGGATAAAAAAAATAATTCTCAGAAGATATAATGGAATATAAGATGTCTAATAATAGGTCTGATTTTCAAGAAAGAATTTTTGTAGGGGTTACCTGCACTTCTTCTAGAAGAAAAAAAGAGCATTGGGAAGAACAGTTAAGAGAGATTAATGAACTGAATATTAACCAAATCGCTATATTTCCAACTATTCTAAACCATAAACAACGGCAGAAATTGTATGAAGCACTTGAAAACTCTTCTGTGAAAGAGATTAAATTAGTACATCTGCGTGAGGATTTCACCAAAAAAGAGTTGGACTATTTTTATAATAAATTTAATACGAGACTATTTAATTGTCATGAGCGGGAGTTTGATGCGATTTATAGAAATTTTCCTCAATATAGGAAGAATATCGTCTTGGAATTGAATTATGATAATAAGATAGAAAACAAGATAGAACCAAACAAAAGTGCTGGATTTTGTATAGATTTTGCCCATATGAAAGTTGCTAAAGATAGGCATACTTGTGAATATGATTACATCTTAAAGAGATTAAAAAATACTCATTTTCAAGCTAATCATTTGAATGGTTATAGTAAAAGAAAAAAAGAAGATTTGCATTTTGTGACTAACAAGAATCAGTTTGATTATCTTAAAGAGCTTCCTAAAGAAATTTTTGGAAAAGTTATAGGTCTTGAGTTGGAGAACAGCATAAAAAAACAGCTGGAGTTTAAGAAATATTTAGTTAAGATTTTGAATAGGAAGTTTAAGAACTGATATTTTTTATAGATTAATCATCTTTTTCAAATAAAAGATAATAAAAGCTCCTATTAATGTTTAGGAGCAGTAGCTCTTTCTATTTTTTTGTAATGGTTTATTATCTTATTATCAACACCAAATACATGTGTTAATAATGCCATTCTTGTCCACATTCCATTTCTCATCTGTCTCCAAATCATCACTTTCTTAGCTCTTTCACTTTCAATTGGATCATTACTTTTCATGCTTAAATATTCGATTCTTGGATCAATCTCTTCTCTTTTTGGTAAAGGATGCATTAAAATTGCTTCATCTTTCATTTCATCAAGCATCTCTAAAGTAAAGATTAGTTTTGGATCATAACTTCCTTCTCCTCCATGTTCATTTTGAACTCTGGTCATGTAAATATAATCTCCTTGTGGAACAACTTCTCTTAAGTGTCTATCACTAACTCTATGGATTGTTACATCTGCTTCCAATAGATATTTCTCTGTTTTTTCATCTATCTGTAAGTGTTCTGGTCCTACAAAGTACGCTGTACCTCCTGGATGTAAAGCCATAACTTTAGCTAATGAATGAACAGTTCTTCCCCTTAGACAATCACCTACATAAACACCTACCCTATTCTCAAGTTTTCCATTAAATGATTCCCTTATTGTATAATAATCTAATAATGCTTGGGTAGGATGTTCTTCTTTTCCAGAACCAGCATTTATTATTGGTATCTCTCTATCTGAAGTTTTCATTACCCATAAAGCAAATAGATCAAAGATATCACTTTGAGTACGACACACCATCGCATCAAAATAAGAAGAATGTGTTCTTAATGCATCCCTATGAGATTCTCCTTTGGCATGAGAAGATGTTTTCAAGTCCCTTAAATCTGCTCTTTGCATTCCAAGTCTACCTTCAGCATTAGTAAAAGAATTAAATGTTCTACTGCTTGGTTGTTCGAAATAATTCATAATGCTCTTTCCCCTTAGCAACCCTTTAAGAAAATTATCTTCCAGTTTTGAAATTTTTCTTGCAGCATTAGCAGTTTCACATATTTTTTCCAAAAATTCTAAATCAAAATGTTCAGCTTTAAGGATGTGCACCAACTTACCTTCTTCATTACGGCATGCTTTTTCAATTTCAGCTGGAGATTGTTCAAGAAATTCTTCAATTTTTTTTCTATGATATTGTGCAATCTCTTCTGTCGGTCCAAAAACAATATTCTCCATTATGAATCACCTCTTAGAAATAAATTTTTTACCATCAAAAATAAGATGAAACTATCTGCTTATAAAAACATTTATGAGATGTAATCTAGATAAAGATAAAAAGGTGATTACTTTATATCTCCTTTTTCCAACGGTTTCTTCTTAAAATTTATAATTACAAAACCATCATTACAGATTCTTCTTGGTAACATATATAAATAATCTTCAATTTTTACTTGAGATGGACTTTAGAGAAGAAATTATCAAGATATTAGAGAAAGAAACTAAATTAAGCGGTAAAGAATTAGCTAATTTGATCTCTGTTCCACCAAATTCTAAATTAGGTGATTATGCTTTTCCATGTTTTAAATTAGGAAAAAATGCCAAAGAAGAAGCAGGGAATTTGAAAGGGAAATTAAAAAAGAAAAATATCTTGCCCAAATTTGTTTCTAATGTAGAAGCTGCAGGCCCTTATCTTAATTTTTTTCTAAATCATCATCTTTTAGCTGAAGAAACCCTAAAGAAAATTTACAAAGAAGCCAGGGATTATGGTAAGCAGGATGTCGGTAAAGGTAAAACAATTGCTATGGATTATTCTCATCCAAATATTGCTAAGCCTTTTGGTATAGGTCATCTAAGAAGTACAGTTATTGGAAATTCTCTGAATAAGATTTTTCGTTTCCTTGGTTATAATACTATCAGTGTAAACCATCTTGGAGATTGGGGTACACAGTTTGGGAAGCTTATTGTTGCTTATAAAAAATGGGGCAGTGAAAAAGAATTAGAAAAAGAACCGATTAAATATCTGTTAAAATTATATGTTAAATTTCATGAGGAAGCAGAGAAAGATGAATCTCTTAATGATCAAGCACGAGCAGCATTTAAAAAATTAGAAGACGGTGATAAAGAATACTTATCCTTATGGGAATTGTTTAAAGAGTTAAGTTTGAAAGAGTTTGAGAGGATTTATCAGATATTAGATGTGACTTTTGATTCCTATAAAGGAGAAGCTTTTGTAAATAAGTTTGTAGATGAATCAATAAAAGTTATAGCAGATAAAGTTTCTGCTAAAAAGTCAGAGGGAGCTTTGGTAATTGACTTAGAGGAATATCAAATGCCTCCGTTAATGTTAAAAAAATCAGATGGTGCTTCTACTTATCATTCAAGAGATATCGCAGCAGCTTTATATCGGATGAGAAAGTACAAAGCTACAAAATTATTATATGTTGTTGGACAGGAACAAAAGTTATATTTCAAGCAGCTGTTTAAAGTATTTGAATTGACTGGAGAGAATCCGGATAAATTTGTCCATGTTGATTTCGGTATGTTCAGATTTCCTGAAGGGAAGATGTCTACAAGGAAAGGCAACGTCATCTTCTTGGAAGAAGTTCTTGATAAAGCCATCACTTTAGCAGAAAAAATAATCGAAGAGAAGAATCCTAACTTAGAAAATAAAAAAGAAGTAGCTAAAATAGTAGGTGTTGGGGCAATTATTTTTGGAGATCTAAGTAATGATCGTATACGAAATATTGATTTTGATTGGAATAGGATGCTTTCTTTTGATGGAGAAACTGCTCCATATTTACAATACACTCATGCCCGAGCTTGTTCAATCCTAAGAAAAGCAAATAAAGAGCTGGGATTGAACGTCTCTGTAAAGATAAATTTTGAAACATTCAACCAGGAAGAAGAATTAGCTGTGATCAAAAGTCTCTATAATTTCCCGGAAATATTAGTTAAAGTGGTTCAGTCATACAAACCACATCATTTAGCTCAGTATCTGATTAGTTTAGCGCAGGCTTTCAATGAATTTTATCATAAATGTCCGGTAATCTCTGATCAAAAGCATACCATGAAAGCAAGATTATTGTTGGTTGACAGTGTACGTCAGGTTTTATTGAATGGTTTGGATTTGCTTGGCATAAAAGCACCAGAAGAGATGTAAGATGGTTCTATATTTTATTACTGGAAATTCTGGAAAGTTTGAGGAAGCGAAAAAATACTTTCCTGAACTTGAACAATTGCCGTTAGATCTTCCTGAAATTCAGAACCTTGATCCTCAAAAAGTCATCTCTGAAAAATTAAAAGAAGCAACTAAAATTCATGATGGTGAATTTTTTATTGAAGATACATCCTTACACTTTGGCTGCCTGAATGGGTTTCCAGGCCCTTTAATTAAATGGTTTTATGAATCGTTAGGTCAAGAGGGTTTCCTTGATTTAGTTGAAAAATATGGTGATAATAAAGTAACAATTAAATCAACAATTGGTTATATTAAAAGGAATGGTGGAAAAACAATAACAACATTTTTTGAAGGCAGCATTTCAGGAACTTTTGTTAAGCAAAGGACCAGCAACGATTTTCAGTTTGGCAACATATTCCTACCAGATAATATGGATAAAACTTTTGGCGAAATGACCCGAGAGGAAAAGAATACAGTCAGTATGCGGGGAAAAGCTTTTCAAAAATTAAGAGATCATTTAGAAAATGGCAGTGCTTAGTATTTTATGTCAATTGAATGGCGGCTGTATGGGTTGTTGTGGTCATGATTTTATGTCAAAAGATAAGATAAATGAGGCGATCAAACGAAACACTTCAGAATTTAAAAGATTTAATCCAAAGTCAGAGATGGATTTTTTAAAGTTTCGTGATCGTTATTATTCTTATAATTTGCTTAACGGCGTTTGTAGAAATTTAGTTGAAGATAATGGTCTGATCTTCTGTCCACTTCATCCGTCGCGCCATAAAGGAAAAGATTTAAGGATTGACCATTGCGAAATAAATCATCTTTGCAAGACTGCTGAAGAGTTCAATAAATGGGCTGATCAAAAGCAAGAAAAGTTTATTTTATTTATCAAAGAAAAAGATTTTGACAATATAGGTTATTCAATTAAGATGGACGACGATTCTCTATTGAAAGAATTTGAAAATAGTTAAATCTACTAAGTAGTTTCTAAGTAATTAGTTCTTTTAGATTTTTTTTAAATATTTTCAAAAGACTGAATCTTTTTAGCAGATAAATGCTGAATCCCATCTCAAACAAAGCAGCAAAAATTCCAATGATTATGAATGTAAGCCACATCCAATTATAAAATATTTCATAAATTGTTAAGATGATACTAATACTGAAAAAGAATAAATAACTAATGATGTGGTATATTGGAAGAACATAATTTATCTTTTCTAACCGGTGGTAGTGAAATATTGAGATTGATACAATATTAAAGAAAAAGAAAATAAATGTTAATGTCAAGATAATGAATGAATAAGTATTGTTTGTAAATCCAAAGACCACAAAAAAATTATCGATGAACCCAATAATTCCAAAGATAAGTACGAAGATTAGGTAAATTTTTAAGAACCATGTTTTTGGTTTCATATTTTAGTTATTTTTCTCAACTTTATATTTCTTTTCAATTGATTTAATTTGTTTAAAAGGAATATTTATAAATAATTGTTATTTACTTTAATTGAAGTAAATGGTCAAAAAAGGAGGCAAGTCTAGTTATAAGTACTATGCAGTTTTTTCTCTATTGATAATTATATTAATACTTACTTCAATTTTTTCTTTGAACAATTCTTCTTCCAATCAAGCTGAGTTTTCTTCTTTGACTGGTGCTGCAGTTGCTGAAAAAGTTGCCCCACAAGGTTTTTTCTCTACTTTGTTTGATACGGTTATCTCTTTTTTTACAGGTGTTCCTAAAGAAGAGATTAAAAATAATGAACAGGGTTTATTGCAAGTGCAGCAAAAAGAAACAACTGAAGCAACTTCTATCTCTACAAAATCTTCAGGAGATGGAAATCTAGGAATCTTAGCCGCTCCAAGTGTAGATTCTCTTCTTTTGAACACAACAAATCCAGCTACAAACAACACTGCTGAAGATTTAACCGCTTATGTTACAACGAGCGATACTGATGGGGATAGTGTAAAAGTGATTTATAATTGGTTGGTTAATGGTACTGTTGTAAACATCGTAAATATGCCTTTCGAGAATAATACAGCTGATATTTCAGCTACAACAAAAGATTATTCAGGGTATGGAAATAATGGTTCAGTAAGCGGTGCTACCTGGAATTCTACAGGAGGTTATGATGGGAAAGGAGCTTATCAATTTGATGGGAACAATGATTATATTACAGTAGTGGATAATCCATCATTAAAAGGGATGAATGAACTAACCATTTCGGTTTGGGTAAATAAGGGAAGTAAAGACATTAAACCAATTAGCTACTGGATTCCTAACCATTATATACTAAGAGAAACCTCGGGAGTAATGCAATTCTATACCTATACCTCTTCTCAGGTTGGAGGAAGTTTTAGTTTTGGAGGATTACCTGGTTGGCATCATTATGTTGCAGTTTATAATGGTTCTACCATGATGCTTTATAGAGATGGAGTTAAGGATAGTACAACTTATGCACAGACAGGGGCAATTGGTTCTGGTTCTGGGAGTAATCTGATTATTGGAGCTGAATATGATCTATCCACACCTCAGGACGGTGCAATTGATGAAGTAAGAATTTACAAT
>JAHJGQ010000110.1 GCA_018824365.1 Nanobdellota archaeon
AATAATATTTTATTCAAATATCTTTCAAATATCTATCATTTTAAGTAGAAATATGAACAAAATAATTAATTGGATTGTACAATAACATTTTGATTAAAGTTTTTTATATAATTATTCAATTTTCCATGAGAAATTAAGGGGTATGTATATTAAAAAATCATTAACCTTAATTCAATCAACGTTAAATGAACTTTTTATTTACGTATATTCTGGTAATTATTGATTATAATTGATTATAATTGATTATAATACATTTATTTAATTATATACTAGACAATTTAATAATTTCAGTAATATTTAAATACTTAAAATCCAAAGTCATATATTATGGTTCTAGAATCAATATTTAATCCATTTGTTGTAAAGAAAAAACCATGGGAAATGTTTTTTGCTGGTTTTTTATATTCAATTGTTGGAATGTTGTTAGCTTATCTTGTTTTTAAAGAGGCCACCGGTCTGTTAATGGTATTTTTTATTGTTATCTCGGCTCTTCCTTTAGTTTATACAGCAATTAAAAATGAAGAAGAATTGGATATTAAGAGTAATAAAGAGTGGCTTCTGCTTAAAGAACATTCAAAGGTTCTTACTTTTTTATTATTCTTATTTTTAGGAGTTACTTTAGCTTTAGTTTTAGCTTATGTATTCTTACCGCAAGAAACAGCCCATACAGTATTTAATTTACAAGAAAAAGCTATTAAAGGAGTCAATTCAAATGTACAGGGAGATGTTGTTAAAGGTGATATATTAACTAGAATTTTTATTAATAATCTTAAAGTATTATTTTTCTGTCTGCTTTTTTCTTTTTTATATGGAACGGGAGCTATTTTTATATTGACGTGGAATGCTTCAGTTGTAGCAGTAGCTATAGGTAATTTGATAAAATTAGAATTGTCAAAAACTGCCACTTTAGTTGGTTTCAATACACTTTCTTCTTATTTTGGAGTTACTACTTTTGGTTTTTTTCGTTATATGACTCATGGTATCCTTGAAATGGCAGCATATTTTTTAGCAGGAATAGCTGGAAGTATAATTTCAATTGCAATGATAAAACATAATCTAGATAATGATAATATAATGACTGATACTCTTGATTTAATAGTAATTAGTTTAGGTATTCTATTTGTCGCAGGAATTGTGGAAGTATATATTACACCTATATTTTTTGCTTAATTTTCTAACAATATTTTAATAATGCTTTTGATTCTGTATTCAATCAAAGTACTTTAACTTTTCCCGGCATGTTTTGAAATATATCACCATTTTCTAACATTTTTTCTAGAAGTTCTTCTGTTTTTTCCAAAGGTGAAACTTCAATTATCTCTTCAATAGGTACGCCGTTGCCTTTATCTAATTCAGATATAAGTTTGCTTAGTTTTTGGACTGGTAAGAGTTTATCAATTTCTATATTTTCTTCAATGATATCTTCTTCAATATTTTGTTGGTTTTCTTCTTTGGTTTTTTTCTCGATTTTTTTTTCGAATATCATATCATTTTTTTCTTGCAATTTGATAGTTTCTTTTATCAGAATTTTTGAATTTTCATTAATTTTATTTTCTTTATCTTTTTCGCCATTTTTTTCCTCTTTGATAATATTAATCATGTCTTTACTTTTCAATTTTTTAAATTCATCCAATTCCAATAATCTTAATTTAAGCCATGAAATATCTATTTTTTTAATTATTTCTGGAGATATATATTTTTCTTGGTTATAAATCCTTAATTTTCCAATTACAAGAATAACATTGCCTATCTGCAGTCCATCAATATTTTTATTCTCTTCAAATGAACGAATTATGATTTTTTCAGTACCATCTTCAACAAGTATGTTGGTAATCGATCCCTGAGACTCTTTATTGACGATTATGGCCATGATGTTTAAACGATATATTTTTTGATCGTCTTTAGTCAATAAATAATTAGGTGAGAAATCATTTTCCTGTACATATTCTCCAACAATCAATCTTTTTATTGTTGTCTTAACTGCTGGATGTCGAATAAATAATTTGTTCTCTTTTGTATCAGTTTCCATTTTTTTTATTAATTTACAATTAATTTATAATTTGTTTTTTAAATATTTAAAATTAAAGTCTTTGGATAAAACCACGTTTTGGTTCGAATATGTCTCCAGAACGGCGTAATTTTTCTAAAGTTTGTTCTACTTTTTCCTGGTTAATATTTTTTTCCTGAGCAGCTTCGATCACATTTTCGATAGGGATTGTTTTATTATTTAATTTTTCTTCTAAAGAATTGATAATATCTTTTATAATGCTGATACTGCTTCTTTGGGTGGCAGTTATCTTGCTGCTTAATCTGTCGATATCAATCTTTCCAGTTTCATTATCTTTTGCAATTTGGTTTAGACAGTAGTCTACAAGTTCAATAGCTTTCTGTGCATCTTTTTTAGTGACTGTTTTTGATAATCTTATTTTTGCTGATGCTTCTGATAATCTGACAAGAGCTTCAAGTTGTCTGGCAGTAATAGGGATGCTTTTTATTCCGCTTTCATCACCGGTTCCTGAATTACGCATCGACACATAATATTCTTTTATTTCTTCGATAGCTGCTTCAGTTATTTTTGGTTCTATTTTTTTTCTAATGTAAGCAAAATATTTTTTCATTAGATCAGTAGATATTTCTGCTGTCCCTTTATTTGGATCTTTATGCAAATTTAGTATGAATGATGCGACTGTTTCATCTTTCTCTTTGTTAGGTATATCTTTAATGGGAAAAATAAGGTCAAACCTGTTAATTAATGTAGGAGGAAGATTGATTTGGTTAGCGATTAGATCATAAGGATCAAAACGGCCAAATTTAGGATTTGCTGCAGCTAAGACTGTTGTTTCACATCTTAAAGTTGCTTGGATATTTGCTTTGGCGATGCTTATTGTCTGTTGTTCCAATGCTTCGTGCAATGATGATCTATCTTCTTTGCCCATCTTGTCCAATTCATCAATTATGGCAAATCCTTGGTTAGCTAATACCAATGTACCTGCTTCTAATGACCAGCCTCCTAAAAACTCATCTTTAACTACTGAAGCGGTAAGTCCTGCTCCGGTATTGTGACATATGACTCCCCCAAAACCGCCAACAAAATTTTCAAATTTTTTTATAGACACATCGTAAACATATTGGCTTGTTGACTTCACTCTTTTTATGTTCTTTATTCTGCAGAAACCAAAGTCACTTTCGCTAATTTTTTTACATTCTTTTAGTTTCTGATATAACTTTTTTCCATAGTTTGTTAAATAGAGATGGTTAGTTCTTCCTCTTTTAATTTTTACATATATATCGGGATTTTTAGAAAAGTATTCCATGGCTGACTTCCCAAATATTTTTGTAAGTTCTGGTCCACGTATACTTGGGTTGTTTCCTACGAGGAAAATTCTATCTATAAGATTTTTGTAGCTTATTCTTTCCCAATGGAAACGTTTGTGTTTGCTGGATTTAATATTTCTACAATACTTTTCAACTATTTCTTTATCTAATGCAGAAAGAGGGATATTCTTGTACTTATTTTTGTAATTTTTTTTAGGATGGGGGGATTTTAAATCAAAGCGCCATCCTTTTTGAACAACAAGGCGACCATCAATAAAAGCTTCTCTTATTTTATTACGTTTATTACAACCTGCGATTACTTCTTGTGCTAAAAAGAGATATAAAACATCTGACATCAAGTTGGATGATTTAGTAACTCCACCATTTCCTTTGAGATATGCTCTTAGGAATTCTTTTTGAGAAGAATGATCCATTTCAAATACCAACGGTGGAACTCTTTTTTCTTTGGCTTTCTTACCATAAACTGGACCCAGCCATTTCTTAAATGATGCATGGATCTCTTTTCCGTAAAGTATCGCTCTTATTCCATTTTTTCCATGTTTGTATGTTTTTAGAACATTTCCGAATATTTTTTTTGTATGCTTGTTTATTTCTTCAATGATATCAGTCTCATTTTTATGTAAAGTGAATTCTATCTTATATGAAGATTTGCTTGATCTGGCGTGGCCTTCTGCAATGAAATAACCTAATAAACATGCAACGGATTTGTTTTTAATTTCACCTTTATGTTTAAGAGTAGCTGGTATGATTAGGGTCTCGCCCACTTTGTGTTTGGCTGCAGTTTTTTGACAAATCTTCCCGTTAATAATACTAAAAAGACTATGATCTCCAGTCACAGTAACTTTTCTACCACTTTCCAACTCTATCTTATACAGAAGCTCTTTTGTTTTGTGTTTATATCCGAAATCTATTTTTTTCCATTTGAGTTTAAGAGTTTTAGGATTAAAAGTAAGAGCTTCAATTTTTCTTTTAAAAGGGAGAAGGATGTCTTCTTTGTTAACACAGTTTTTTTCCACAATATCTCCTATCTTTTCAATATAAACCCCTTTTTCATCTTTAATTAAAAGAGGCTCATCATAGTCTAAAGAAGCTCCTTTTCCACTTGTAAAACGTGCTTTAGGCGCTATTTTAGTTAATCTTTTAAGTAGCTGCGATTTTCCACTTCCCGGGTCACCTATCAATAACATATGCATATCTCCTCTGGTAACAACTCCATCTGAACGGGTCTTCCTGCAACCACCGGCTAATTGTAAGACTATGGCTTCTTTTATCTTATCATGACCGTAGATAGAAGGTACAAGATTGTTAGCAAGAAGATACAAAGGATTAGGTGATTTAGCAATATTTTTTATTTCTTCAAGATCTTTTTCGTCTATCTGCATGTTGGCTGTGTCGTCCTGTAATGGTTCAACTGAATTAGCTTCGATGATGAGATCATATTTAGTTGCTTGACCTCCAGTACGAAGAGTTATAGGGACTTCAGTTACCCAACCAGCGATTCTAATCCTTGAACCAGGGCTTGATTTTCTTTCTGAAAAAGGTGACACCAAATCGTCTTTAAGAAAAATATTAATCCTTTTTGGCTGTGCGCCATCAATATCTTCAGGTGATTCTTCTAAAACTAATCCCTGTCCATCTACAAGCTCTTTAGAAATCTCTTTGAACTTTCCTTTTCTTCCACATCCACATCTTGTCGGTTCTTTATATTTTTTGTCTAGTTGAAGTACATTGAGAATATTTCCACAAGATGGGCATTCAAACTTTGCTGCAGTAACATGCGGTCTTACTTCCGATTTTTGTCTTACTACCCCTTCCATCCAGACAAATTTGTTAAGATGTTTACTGCGAATTTCGCTGATCAAAATTTTTTGTGATTCAGGAATGTTAATCAGACGGACGTTAAACTTGGAAACTTTTTTTGGAAGGTCAAAATCTTTTATTGCTATCTCTGCAGCTTTTAATAATTCTTCAGGATTTTCAAGTAGTTCTTCGGTTATTTCTGTGTTGAACTTAATCAATTGTGAGAAGTCTAAATTGAGAAAAATCTCTCCTTTACGGACAGCTTCAAGCAACTGAGGATAATAGTTATTTTCGATAAATTCCCTGAATATTTTTATTTGCTCGTCAACTTCCATGGTTTATCTCAGGAAAAAGAAATATCCTTTTCCACTCTTTTAATATTATGCCTAATTTGCTTAAAATACTTTAGATTATAAAGATTTTATTGTTTAAAAAAATAGAAAGAAAAGGTTTTAAAGATTTGTATAGTTTAACCCATATTACTTTAAGAAAAGTATATTGCAACTTTTTATGGTTTATTTAGGATTTTCTTCAGGTTTTCTATCAACAAATCGGTAGCATCATTAACTTGCTGCTCAGTCTTTGTTCCGGTGCAAACTATTTTACCATTGCTGAACAAAAGGAAAGTAGCATTTGTCCCTTTTAACTTATGTACAAGACCGGGGAACTGTTCTGGTTCATATTCTGTGTTTGGCAATTTAAGCCCAAGCACATTAAGATTTAAATCCATGCCTATACTTCCTGATGCAACTATATTTTGTACAGTAATCTCGGGCTTGATGGTTACATGAATGTCTAACTTTTTTAAACATTTGATGATGCTTTGGATGCTTCTTTCGACATCTTCCATATTTCTTGCACCAGTACAAACTATCTTTCCACTGGAAAATATTAAAGCTGATGTCTTAGGTTCTTTAATCCTTAGGACAAGACCGGGAAATTGTTCAGGATTATATTCTGTATTTGGTAATGTTGCAGCCATTTTTTCTAATGGAATATCCTTTTCCAGGCTACTTGAGATAACAATGTTGACGATGCTTATTTCTTTTTTAGAACTTTTTTTACCTGTTTCTTTCTTGGAAATATTTTTTGCCATTTAATAACCCTCCATAATGATTCTGATAGATTTTATTATATTTATTATGATAATAGTTTAAAAAGAACAGTTTGTTTTTAAATATTACCTTTATAAATAAGTGATTTTCTAATTGGCATATGCTTTAAATACTTGATTTGCTTAATTTCCTATGGAAAAATAGACCTAAAATATGCTTCAGTGGAAAATCAATAGTTTTGGGTTTTCAGTCATTTTTTTAAGAAATTTTTTAAATAAAGCTTTAGTTTTATAAAATATGCTTTACAATACCATCTTGCTTCGTTATGGAGAAATTTTTCTGAAGGGAAAAAACCGCAATATTTTTGAGAGGAAGCTGATAGAAAATATCAAAAAGATAACAGGTATAAAAAAAATTGAAAATCTTAGAAGCAGGTTTGTTGTCGATTATTTTACCAATCATAAATCTTTAAAGCTTGTTTTTGGTCTGGTTTCTTATTCTCCCGCTCTTAGAGTAGATAGAGATATAGAAAAGATAAAAGAAAAAGTTTTGGAAATATTAAAAATGAAAAAAGGAACTTTCAAAATTGAGACTAAACGTTCAGATAAGACATTTCCAATAAAATCTCCAGATATGAATACTTTGGTTGGAATATTTGTTGAAGAAAATAGTAATTTTAAATTCTCTTTTGAAAAACCTGACCATATTATTAAGATAGAAATAAATCAAGAAGGAGCTTATCTATTCCTGGAAATTGAAAGATGTTTCGGGGGACTGCCAGTAGGAGTTGGAGGAAACGTTTTGTTGTTGGTAGAAGATGAAATTAGTTTATTGGCAGGATTGTTATTCATGAAGAGGGGCTGCAATGTTTTCCCCGTATGTCTTGGTTCTGAGAAAGATATCTCTTTGTTACAAAAGTTCAGTCCGACGAAATTAGAATTAAAGGCCGTAAAAGATTTTTTTGAGATAGAAAAATATGCAAAAGATAAGAAAATTAAAGTTTTGGTCAGCAGACAGAATTTTAATAATTTGAATAATTACAAGACGGAATTAATAGTGATGAAACCTTTAATCGCTTATGATGATAAAAAGATAAAAAAAGAATTAAAAGAATTTATGCTTGTGTCTTATGACATAAATCACAACTATGGTTGATTTTAAGTTTTTTTAATTCAGGTGTCCAGATATTGTAATAAAAAAGTTCCGGTTTAATTTTTTTCTCAGTAAGAATTTTTATAGCTAATGTGACCTGCAATGCTGAAATTGAAATTGGTATCGTGTTGATGACACCAATCGTACAAGCTGAGTCAAGTTTAGCTTCCTTAAGAAAACATCTTAAACAAGGTCCTTCAGGAAAAATAGGCATTACATATCCGGAAGTTTTTACACAGGCTGAGTATATCCAAAGTATTTTTTCTTTTTTACAGAAATCGTTGATAAGCAATCTTGTATCTAAGTTGTCTGTACAGTCAAGAACCAAGTCTGTTCCTTTGAGATAAGATAAATTGTTTTTTTCTAAGTGTTCATTTATTGCTTCTATCTTGATTGTTGAGTTGATCAGTTCCAATTTTTTCTTAGCGGCTAAAGATTTACTTCTTCCGATATCTTTTTCTGTGAATAATGTCTGCCTTTGTAAGTTTGATTCTTCAACAAGATCGCTGTCAATCATTTTTATATGTCCAACTCCAGCTCTTGCCAATAATTGCGATGTGGTCGTACCTAATGCACCTAAACCTACAATGGCAACTTTTTTATATTTAAGTTTTATTTGTCCTTGAGATCCAATCTTATCAAATATTGTTTGCCGGGAATATTTTTCTAATTCTTTTACATTAAGCATTTTTCAATTTCTCCTTTGAGCTTACAGGCATTACAAATATTCTGGTTGGCTGGCTCATTGCATATCTGGCAAGATTTAATCTCTAAATCTTTATCTGTTTCTTTGAGTAATGGTAATAAAGCAAGATAAGAGTTTATGATTCCTTGTTTCGTTCCTTTGAATCTGTTCTCAAAACTATTTAACATCTCTTGGATATGATTTCTGTAACCATCTTTTGAATAAGGGCATTCAGCATATTGTACTTTGAAATCTTTAAGCAGCGTGTATAACTTTACTTCTTTATCTGAGCAGAAATATAACGGTTTTACTCTTTGGATGAAATGTTCATGTTCATGCGTGCCGGAAATAGGACCCAGCCGGCCTGCTAATTTGGTGTTAGCTTTGAAAGTGTTCATCAAGATGACTTGAGCTTCATCATCTAAGTTATGGCCGGTGATTACTTTTGTTGCACTAAGTTTCTTAGCATATTTGTTTAATAGATATCTGCGCCAAACACCGCAGATGTTACATTGATTTCTTTTTGTTTTTTTGTTTAGTTTAGGGATTGCTTGATCTAATGTTGAACTAAAATCTTCTTCAAATGAGGCAATGTGTAATTGTATCTTTTGTTGCTTGCAGAATTCTTTAAGATTATTTAATGTTTTTTCTCTGTAATTTGAGATGCCTTCGTCTATAGCTAGAGCGAAAAAATCGTTCTTGATGTTGTACTTTTCAAGATATTTTTTTGTCAAATATAATACAGTCAGAGAATCTTTTCCACCGGAAGTTGCCACACAAATTTTTTCGTTTCTTTCGATTAGCCGAAATTTATTGATGGTCTTGAAGACTTTATCTTCAAAATAGCTGATGAAATGGTTTTTACATAAGCTGCCATGCTGTAAAGTAATTACTGCTTTTGATTTACATTTATTGCAGCCCATCTTATCCCCCAGAAATTACGCTAAGTATTTCTAGTCTGTCTTTATCTTTTAATAGTTCTTCTTCTGTAATCACTTCATTATCTTTAGTTACAATGACGGTTTCTGGATTGATGTCCAGCTGAAGAAGCAGTTCTTTTACAGTTTTTTTCCTGAACTGGATTGTTTTTGTGGTTTGCTCTCTTTCATCGAATATTTTTAGTTCCATTATTTTCCTCCCCCGTACAAAAAATAAAATCAAGATTTCATTTTTGCACAAGAATAAAGTGTGTTACCTTTATTCTTTGTTTCTCTAAATAAGCTACAGGTTTAGTATATGTCTGGTTTAGAGAGTTTTTTATAAAGATTTCTTAAATAATTGAAGTTTTGCGGATTTTCAAGTTTTAAGTATAAAATACTTTGTCTGGTATTCGAAATTTAAGCTTATTTTCCAAAAAACGCAAAACATCAGTTAAATAATTGGAGTTTTGCGGATTTTCAAGTTTTAAGTATAAAATACTTTGTCTGGTATTCGAAATTTAAGCTTATTTTCCAAAAAACGCAAAACATCAGTTAAATAAGTTAAGTTATACGTTTTGATAACAAAAATAATAAATAAAGAAGAAAAATAAGGTTTAACCATGCAAAATTACCTGCTGATGAAAAAATCAAAAGAAATTGAAGATCTTTCTAGTTTATTAGGTTTTGAGAAAACTTTTTTCTTGGACGAGGATTTTGTTCTTTTGGAAGAAGACAATAAAAAAGAATTACTGAAGAAAATCAACAATTGCAGGAAAAAAATAGTTGTCTATAAGGCTAAGAGTGAAGAAATGCTGCGTTTTGCTTTAGAGAGAACTTCTGTTGATATTGTTTTTGGTATGGAATTGATAAATCCTAAAGATTCAGTACACTTTGTTAGGGGGAGTTTAGATCAAATCCTCTGTAAAATTGCAGCTTCTAAAGGTAAGATAGTTGGATTTTCGTTTAATGATATTCTAAATGCTCGAGATAGAGCTAAGCTATTAGGAAGGATGATTTTAAACATTAAGTTGTGTAAGAAGTATGGAGTAAAGATGTTGTTTTCTAGCTTTTCTGTTTCTAAAATGGAGATGCGTTCTGCTAATGATCTGGAAGCTTTCTTCAGGATTTTTGGGAAGAATTAGTTTATTCCACAAGTCTTATAAATGATTGTTATTGATAAGTGGTAGTTTGGAGGTTATATTAAAATGATTGAAAAATTAGTAAGTTATGCTGCTTTAGGAGCTGCCTTGGCAAGTCCTTTGGCTTGCGGTGATGATGATAGAAATCTTTGTGAAGATTATTGTAGTGCATTTAATGATTGTTGTAACAGAGGAAATGAAGATTTTTGTAAAGAACTGGATCATAATGATGGTTATTCTGGCTGCATCTCTGAATGTGAATCTCATTTTGAAATAGCTAAAAAAGATCCTGTTTTAAAAGGAAGTCTTTGTTTATACGAAAATGAAAATTCATGTGACTGGGAAGGATCAAAAATAAGAAAGTGTTTGGAAGATTATGATTAATTTTTTAATTTTCTTTTTCTACTTGTCGCTACATTTATCCTAAATAAAGGCGCAATACCTCAACCTTTAGGTTGAGGATGTAGCGCTTTATTGGGATCCTATGATAAATATTGGATTATTATATTCTATTATTTAACCATGAACAAAAAAAGAGGGATGTTGATAGTAGTTTTAGAGAGTATAGAAAGGTTTATATAAATTCTTTAATACATTATTCTTATGCAAAAAGAAGTTTCTGACTGGTTCGAACAGGCGCAAAGTGATTTAAAAGCAGCACAAAATAGTTTAAATTCTAAAAATTTTGACTGGGCATGTTTTCAGGCGCAACAAGCAGCAGAAAAAGGAATTAAAGCTTTAATTCTAAAAAAAGAAAATAGAATAATTAAAACTCATGATCTTGTTTTTCTTGGGGAGAGAATTAATTTACCGGATTCATTCAAAGATATATGTAAAGAACTTACAGTCGTATACGCTGCAGTACGTTATCCTGGTTCTGGGGAAATAAGAGATATCAAACAAAAATCTCAAAAATACATCTCATTTGTAGGGGATTTATTAACATGGATAAAAAAACAGCTATCATAAAAAAATTGGAATTTTTTGGGAAGAATGTAAATAAAGATTTTAATCTAAATAAAGTTATTTTCTTTGGTTCACGTACTACAGGAAAATCACATAGGTATAGTGATATTGATCTTCTTTTGGTAAGTCCTAAATTTAAGAAATTAGATTTTGTTGAACGAGGGGCTAAAATGTATAATTATTGGGATCTTAATTATCCTGTTGATTTTCTTTGCTATACTCCTGAAGAATTTAACAAACTGAAAAAACAGCCAACTATAGTAAAAGAAGCGGTCGAAAAAGGAATTGAAATTAAAACTTGATTTTCTTCCACAACAGTTATAACCAATTGTTATCTTTGAGTGGTAGTTAGGAGATTGTATTAAAATGATTGAAAAATTAGTAAGTTATGCTGCTTTAGGAGCTGCTCTGGCAAGTCCTGTCGTAGGTTGTGGGGATGATGCAAAATCTCTTTGTGAAGATTATTGTGATGCAATGCAAAGTTGTTGTGATGAACGAGGCGAATTATGTTCGTTTATAAATGATGTTGGTTATTCTGGTTGTATCTCTAATTGTGAAGAGTTTAGTAAAACAAATGATGTTGTTGCTAAGGGATCTATTTGCATTTACGAAAAATATAATTCATGTGACTGGGGTGCTGGAAATCTTGGTTTCCCTGAATGTTTCGAAGAGCATGATTAATTTTCTTTTTTTTACTTGCCGCTACATTTATTGAAAATTATTGTATTCTCTTATATTATAATGAACAAAAAAAGAGGGATGTTGATAGTAGTTTTCTAGATAGTTTTAAATAAAATGATTCATACAAAACATAGATGGGGAAAGGTTATAATCTAGATGACAACATTATTATTATAAATAGAAAGTTAACAGAATTAGATATCTTCGTAAATGATTTTCTTGACATTCTGAAAAGACATTGTGATTATTTAATCGTAAGTGGTTTCGTCAGCATTTCTACTGGAAGAACTAGAGGTACGGAAGATGTAGATGTTCTTGTTCCAGTTATGACTAGAGATACATTTGAAAAACTTTTTGTTGATTTACAAAAAGGTGGATTCTGGTGTTATCAAAGTGATTCGGTTAATGAAGTTTATTCTTACATCAAAGATTTACAAAACATTCGGTTCGCAAGAATTAATGAGATGTTTCCTAATATGGAAGTAATTCCAATTGATGAAACAAAGAAAGCTAAGTTTTTCGAGTTTAAAAATCCTCAGAAAATAAGAGTGGAATGCTTTGAATTTAAAGTTCCACCAATAGAGTTTGAGATATTGTATAAAGAAATAATTTTAGGTGGACAAAAAGATCTTGCAGATGCCAAACATTTAAGAACTTTTTTTGCTGAGATTCTGAAAAAGGAAAAGTTTAAAGAATATGAACCTATAGTGAAGTTGGAATTATTATGAAAGACATAGATTATGTGGAATTGTATGCTGAGAAACTTCGAGAAGATAATAGTTTATTTGATCAACAAAAAAGATTGATTGAAGCTCAATTACAAGGCAGTTCTTCTTTGTTCAGAGGAATGTTTGCTGACAATTTTAAGCAAAATGCTCGAATTTATTTGAAAAAAATAGGCATGTTATAGATAATTTTGAAATGCTAAATAACATCTTCTTCCACAACCTTTATAATCCATTGTTATCTTTAAGTAGTAGTTTGGAGGTTTAAAATGAGATTGAATGAATTGATAAGTTATGCTACTTTAGGAGCTGCATTGGCAAGTCCTATGGCTTGTGGTGATGATGCTGAATCTCTTTGCG
>JAHJGQ010000111.1 GCA_018824365.1 Nanobdellota archaeon
TTAATTAATTTTAATTTAACTAATTTTTCTTTCTCTTAGAAGTCTTTTTCTTTTTGATCTTTTTCTTTACTGTATTTTTTACAAGATTCTTCTTAACATTCTTACCATTTACAGAAACATCCTTGTCAAGATCATATTTCAGCGCCAAAATAAGACGATGCATCAGAACCCTTCTCCTTAAAAAACCAACCAATCTGGAATTTTCCATAACTGGAATAAGATCTAAACCCTGTTCTGCAAAACTTTTAAATGCAGTATAAGCTGTATCTTTCTTTTTGATGTTTCTTACTTTAGATAAAGGTACTGCAAGCTGTTTCAACGTTATCATTTTTTGCATCTGGGAAGTGATTTTCCCTAACTTTTTCAAATCCAAGATTCCTGAAAAAGTTTTATCTTTAACAAAAAAGACATCTTCCTCTTTATTTGCATACTTCTTCAATAGATCATGAAGAGTCATCTCGGGATTTAAGGCAAGATATTTTTTTTCCATTATCTCATCTACAGAAAACTTACTTAATGTATCTCTCAAAACAACTTGCTGGTAACTTACACCCGCAATGAAATAAAGAAATCCTCCAAGAAAAATAAACCATATTCCTCCTGAACCATTAAATAGACTGAAAATTCCCATCACTATCAAAAAAATAGCAAAAAATCTTCCGCCACTGGCAGCGATACGTGTAGCTTTTTTTAAATCTTTAAAATATGCATAGAGTATTGCCCTTAACGCCCTGCCGCCATCAAGCGGAAAACCAGGGACAAGGTTAAATAAAGCTAAAATCAAATTCAACTGGAAGAGATAAAAAGTTATTGCTGTCCAGAAAAAATTTCCGTTCAGTTTATAGATCAAAAAAAATATTCCTGCTAAAAGCAAGGAAAATATTGGTCCTGCAATAGCCATCATAAATTCTGAACTTGGCTTCATATCTTCTTTATTGATTCCTGCTACACCTCCAAAAAAGAAAAGAGTAATACTTTCAACTTTAATCTTTCTCGCTTTCGCTACAAGAGAATGGCTCAACTCATGAAGTAAAACCGATACAAACAATAACAAGGCGGCAACACCACCCATCATCCAATAAATATTGGTGCTATATCCGGGAAAGTAATATGGAAAAAATGCACTGGATAAACTCCAGGTAAGAAGTATGAATACCAACCACCAAGAGAAATGCAGTTGAATATCTATTCCAAAAATGCGAAAAATCTTAGTCGTACCTCTCATCATAGATATTAAAGCACACTTATTTTAAAAGAGTTTGTATTCATTAAAGAATGGAGAAACAAGGTTGAAAAAGAGGACTGGTTAAAAAATAAAGAGTAAGAAAAAAAAAAATTAAAAAATTGATTAAATTAAATTGAAAATTGATTAAATTATAATCAAACATCTAACCTTTCACGTTACCAATCGGCTTCAAAGCAACTACCCTTTTGGTGATACCTGCTTTTTCCAAAGCATCAACAACTATCTCAATATCTTTGTATGCTTTTCCAGCTTCTTCCGCTAACCCTTTCATCGTTACTGCATGAACATAGATTCCTCTTTGCTCCATGTTCTTCAATAATTCTTCTCCTTTGATATCTCTTTTCGCAGCAGATCTGCTCATCGTCCTACCTGCTCCATGAGCTGTAGAAGCAAAAGTCTCGTCAGCTTCATCCGTCCCTTTCAAGAGATAAGAACCGGTTTCCATGCTTCCTCCTAAAATGATCGGCTGTCCAATCTTAGCATATTTTTTTGGCAGTTCAGCTGCACGTGAAGGTCCAAAAGCACGAGTTGCTCCTTTCCTATGTACTAAAAGTTCTTTCTCTTTTCCATCGATAAGATGTTTTTCCAATTTCGCAATATTGTGGGCAACATCATAAACGAGATTGATTTCCATCTCTTCAGCAGACTTTCCAAATATTCTGCTGAAAACTTCTCTGATTCTGTGAGTAATCACCTGCCTGTTAGCAAAAGCCATGTTTGCAGCACAAGCCATCGCTTTGTAATAATCCTGCCCTTCAGGAGAATTAAATGGTGCACAAGCCAATTCTCTATCAAGAATTTCAATTCCATACTTAGGCATAACTTCTAAAAACTTTCTTAGATAATCAGTACCGATTTGATGACCAAATCCCCGGCTTCCGCAATGTACCATGATCACTACCTGTCCTGATTTAGTAATTCCCATTGCTTTAGCTGCTTCTTTATCATAAATATTCTCCTCTTTTACTTCCTGAATTTCCAGATAATGATTTCCGCTACCTAAAGTCCCTATTTGATCAAATCCTCTCTTGATTGCTTTATCAGATACTTTATTAGGATCAGCACCAGGAATCTTTCCATGGCTTTCGATATTTTCTATATCTTCTTCAGTAGCATACCCTTTCTTAAGACACCATTGTGCTCCTTCTGTCATGACTTCTTTAAATTCCTCTTTAGAAACCTTAACAAAACCCTTACAACCAACGCCGGCAGGAACTTTCAGATAAAGAGCATCAACTAATTCTTTGATTTTAGGTTTGACTTCATCTATTGTAAGATTAGTAGTCATCAAACGCATCCCGCAATTGATGTCAAAACCGATACCACCTGGAGAGATGATTCCTCCTTCTTCTGGATCAAATGCTGCTACTCCCCCTATTGGAAAGCCATATCCCCACTTGTCCCCTTATTACATTGCAATAAGGATGTGACCATCGGGCATGCAGTATGCATATTTTTGGATTCCCGGAAGGGTTGCAACATTTGTAATCTGTTCAAAGACGCCTGCATCCATCACTTTCATAAGTTCGTCATTAGCGATAATCCGTGCTGGAACTCTCATTCCTTTTTTATAAGTAACAGGCAATTCCCAAACAGAGTCACTTATTTTTTTAATCTCTGGCGGCGGTCCTAATTTTATTTCTTTCATTTTCAAGAACCTCCTTCTTGATAACTAAACTATAATATTTAGAACTTGTACTGCTTTTCCAAGGCCCAAACAATTTAGATTTAATTTGGTATTTATTTAAAGCTTTCTTCAAATTTCGAAGATTTTTCTTTTTGATTGAAATAAATATGAGTTCGTCTTTTGATTTTCTTAATTTTCCTTTCTTTTTAACAAATTTAAATAATTCTTTTTTAGAATCTGGAAGAAACCAATCATAATTTACATAAGAATTAATTGCTTCTTTCAGTTTCGCTTTTTTTTCTGGATGAAGAAACCCAATTGATTTCTGGAATTTTTTAAGAGTAACCATTCCACAAATCGTTAATCTCCAAATAGTTTTGTTTTTTCTCTTTTTAATTTGTGAACTAATATTAAGTTTATCCAATGCTTTTTGTACACTATATAAACCAAACTCATTACAACAATCTAACCCTATCAATCTACTCTTCGCCGGTTGATTTTCCACCCAACCCTCACAATCAAAGAATGCTCTTAACCAGAATTTCAAACATTTTCTTGACAGTTTTGGAAGCTCCCACTTATAAGAATAATATGAAAAATCATTTGTTAAGAGCATATAAATTTCTTTATTTTGTATTCTACAACGACTTTCATTAGTTATTATTGGAGTAATACCAAAAAACTTTGTAAATTTACTTTGAAAATCTTTTAAAATGGCTTCATTGATATTTCTAAATCCAATATGGTAATACTTATGTTTTTGAGTATTAGGATTTTTAATCACATAACCATCACCACAAAGATAACCATGAATTGCTGCAAGATCTTCGTCAAATTTCATATGAAATTTAGTTTTACTTGATTGTATATAAACTCTATCCAAACTTGTCCAGTGGTCTAGTGGCTAACAATTCCACAACAATTTTAAAACAAAACCCAAAAAAACAAGTTTATGCTTAGTAAGCAAGAAATGATAAGACAGATTATCCATATCCTGGTTGGATTAGGAGTGATTGTTTTGTTTTATTTTGATATTCTCAGTTCTTTTGCAGTATTTTTGTTGATTATTATCGGCATAATAGCTAGTTTCATCTGTAAAAGAACAAATCTTCCTTTTTTCAGTTTTTTTCTTAAACATTTTGAACGCGAAGATATGAAAAAGAATTTTCCAGGAAGGGGCTTGATCTATTATTTTGTAGGGATCTTGCTGGTAATGAGACTTTTTGAAAAAGATATTGCCTTAGCAGCCATAATGATCCTTTCTTTAGGAGATTCTGTCAGCCATATTGTCGGTGAAAGATTTGGTCAGATAAAGAACATCTTTAATGGAAAAAGTAAAAAATTATTGGAAGGAACACTAGTAGGGACGTTTGCAGGGTTTATAGGCGCAGTATTTTTCGTCCCCATCCCTGAAGCATTCATCGGAAGTTTGATAGCCATGATTGCAGAAGTGGTTGAAATTGATTTTAATAAGAATACACTTGATGATAATCTAATCGTACCATTAGTAGCTGGAACAGCTATGTTTTTGGTAAGAAATTTTATTTAGACAGAATCCATTTAGTAAAAAATACGATTGTAAACGGCCAGAAAGAAGTTATCTAATGTTATCTAATCTGAGAGATAATACTCTCTTTCGATTTGACTACAGATCCTTTCTGCTTCTGCCGACTGAACATAAGACATAAACTCTTTTCTTCTTACAAATCGATCAGGATACGCCTCTGCAATTTGCAGGCCATCATTTAATAGTACATAAACATTATTGGGTTCAGTTTTTTCCCGTAAGCTATTTCTGTCTTGTATTAAAGTAGCTCCCTCAATACCGTTTCTTAATAAATTAGCAAGATTACAATATACTGGTCTCGGAGAAATTGCTTCTGCTATCGAACTTAGAGAGATAGTCCATGCAAAATTATCGTCCCCTCCTTTATCTTTTTCTTTCTTGTACATCCTAAGCATATTTTTACAATACTTAGATTCATTTAAAAATATTACTTTATATTTTCTACGATAACGACCCATTTTAAGAATTAACTAATCCTTATATTTATGGTCAAAAACAACTTTCTCCAAATACATCTCTTCTTTTTCTTCATCATAAGAAAAAATTATCCGTAACTTTCCAATTCTCAAACGACAACTATTCTTTAAATCATAGTGAAGATGTTTATGTCTCGTTGGTTCCTCAGCGACTTCTTCTACTTTATTCTTGATTCTCTTTTGCATTTGAGAATCTAATTTCTGAAAGTCTTTAGAAAATTATTTAGTAGGAAGAATTTTATAACTCATTCCAATCAACAAAATCTCTTTTTTCTACTTGTTCTCTAGATTTTTTATAAGAATTCATAAATATAGAGTCGCTCATTAACTCTAGAGATTCAACTATGGAATCAAATTCATCTTTCACTCGAACTAAATCCAAGATTGCTTCCCGATTTACAGTTACAGTTGTGCCAGTCATAATATATTTCTGAAATAAAACCTAATTAATAAACTTTACTGCTAAAAAATCCTTTCGCCCAAATAGTAGGAATTTCTACTTTCTTAATTTAAATATTAATGTGGAATACTAAGAAAGAAATGATTTCATATTAGCCCTTATATTTTTAATAACCAAAATCCTTTTAAACACAGACTAATTCTTCAAAGCCATGACAGAAGAAAACAAAAAAGAGATAAAGAAGAAATCTGAAGATAATGATGAAGAAGAAAAGCTAGAAGTATTTCCTGCAGAAGAACAAGGAATAATTTCCGAAGATACTTCCGAAGAAAAAGAGATTAAGATGGAACACGGTGAAATCGATGAGGATATCTATACTAAAGAAGGAAGGGAGATGCAGGAAGATGATTCTGAGATAGAACCTTGGGAAGAAGGCTTTATGGAAGGGGCCAGTCAAGCTGCCCAGCTTGGAAAAGATGCTCTTACTGGAGAACCTTTAATGGATGTAGAAGACGTCTTTGAAACTGAGATAGGTGGAAAAGTTTACAGGTTTGTAAATGAAGAGAACGCTCAAAAATTCAGAGAAAAAAAGAGAAAAGAAGAAGAAGATTAATTTAATCTTAAATTCCCTTATTCATAATCACTCATAATATTTACGCCAGGAACTGTCTCCTCTGAACTTTTTCTTCAGCTTATTCTTTGCATTGTTGAATGTTTTTCTTAAAGCCGTTTCAACGTCCCAATCTTCCTGCGTACTGGTTATTATCTGACCTGGAAATTCAACACGTAAGTTCACAGAATATTTTTGCCTGTTTCCATCTTTTTCATACTCTTTTAGATGTATATTCAAGAAAAATTCGTTATGTACTTGCCTTTGTATCTTGAATGCTTCATTAGCTGTTATCTTTTTTATATTATATTTCTGATAAGGTTTCAGTTTGACTTCATTCAATCCAATAAACTTAATGTTAAAATTCTTAGGAATTTTCAAGCTGCCGATCTTACGTAAGATATTTTTTACAGTAAGCATACCTAAAAATTCATTCCCGTCCATTAAGATAAGATTTGAGATTCCATTCTTAATCATAATTTCAATAGCTTTATTGAGTTTATCGCCCTTTCCTATTGTCAATAGATTATCATTGGTACTAAAAGAACTTACTGGAAGGTTAGCCAAGTTAGGCATATCTACTTCTGCACTTCTTGAACTAGCCATTTTGTTAAACTTAGCAGAAATATCTCTCCTTGGTGACCAGTTAAGATACTTCCTCATCAAATCGCGATAAGTTATTATTCCATACAACTCCCCTTTTTCAAAAATAGGCACCTGATCAAGACGCTCTTTATACATCAGATCAACAACAGTTGAAACAAAATCATCTTTGTTGATCTTTTTTGATTTGATTATCTTAATATCAGATACATTCAGACTTTTTGTTTCCGATAATCCTAAGCATAATTTAACCAAGTCCAAAGCATCCAGAACACCGAAAATCTTTTTGTTTCTTTCTACAGGCAGGAAGTCAAGATTGCTTAAGTACATCAGATAAGCTGCTTCAATTATATCTGCATGCTCATTTAATATCGGTGTTTTTTGTACAAACTGGTTAATCTTAGCTTCAGTCGTATCTATCTTTGTCCTCAATAATTTTTTCTTGACAATCAAACCGATATATTTATTATTCCTAAAAACAAGCCCGGACTTCTTTTCAAATTTTCGCATTTTACCGATAACTGAAGAAAAAGTATCTTCATTACTAAATGTTAAGAAATCTTCTTTCACGACTGATGTAATTTCCACTTTAATCTCACCTCTTTTTACAATGAAAAATATATTTTTTAATTGTTATAAATATGCAGAAAATCGTCTCATCCCGCATATTGTAACATAAAAATAAATCATTAGAGTTAGCAAAGTTTTTTAGGTATTTAAACTCTTCTATTCTGATGGAAAATAGTAAACCAACATCAATATTTCCGACAGTGTTTCCTTATGAGCAATTGACATTTGGCTTTAGCCAAATTCTCGCTTTGTAAAAAGCGAGCAGAAGTTCTATCATACTTCTAAACCTATCTCTCCCTAAGTTTAATTTGATTTTAGCAGCTTGAGCAGGAGTTTTCATTGCTAAACTCATATGCTTTCGAATGAAATTGTAATAAACTCGATAAAAATCAAAGAATTTTTCAGCACTTTGTGTGTTATCAAATCCCCTAAACACTTTGTAGCGTTGCTTCAAAGTGTTATGCAATCTCTCGATTGGATTATTTTTGAACTTGTGCTTCCAAGCAGGGTAATGCTTATGTATTCTTCTTTTTGGAAAAACTCTCCTGAATGCAATTGGATAATCATAACTATTATCTGTATGAATTTCTTTTGGCATTCTAGGACTCCCTAACTTAATTTTATTCAAGAATTCAGTTCCTTCATCGTAGCTTCTCTCTTCGCTGAGATAATCAGCGACTAAAAACTTGGTTTTGTAGTTGATACAATCCCAATAGTAAATCCAATCTTTTCTTTGTTTAACAAACATTTCATCGGCATGAAATGTTTCGCCGAGGTGAGGAGTTAATGTTTGGGAGAAGCTTTTAAGCTTCTTTCCAAACTCTCTCTGCCAAAAAAGAATAGTTTTACGGGTTACTTCAACTCGATGATGTTGATCAAGATGATCTACAACATCGCTTAAGCTTAGTCCTTTAGCTCTCAAGTCAAGAGCAGCAGTAATCACTTCTGGTTTATGTCTGTAATTCTCGAAGCCTTTTCTGTTTACAGAATACTTATTGCACTTTGTGCAAAAGTATCGTTGGGTAAACCCAACTTTATTTTTTCTCAGACCAGCTTTAACGGCAGAATTTGTTTTGCAATGTTTACAGTAAAACATTTTTTCACCTGCCGATTAAGAAACACCGTCATATTTCCTAAACTTTATAAATCACATTTACTAATTATAAATCATGACCAAAAATTACCACCAGATATTTGAAGTTTCAGATTGTAATAGTTCTCAATATGATTCTAATCTTATTGACAAGTTTCTTAGAGGAATTTCCAGGTTGATGGCTAGCCGCATTATTCAAAACCCTGTTGTTGCTAAAAGGGAATATGGCTACGTGGGTTTTACTGGTTTTATAATAACCGAATCTTCACATGTGGTAATCCATACATTTACCGCGCTCAAAGAAGCTGTAATCGAGATTTATTCATATAATTATTTTGATAACAATATTATTCTAAATCATATAACAGAATGCCTGAACGTTAGGCGTGGTTCAATCATGATAAAGAATGTGAACGACATCGGTAAAATCGAAAAAAGTGATAATTTTATTGAATGTGAAGAGCCTAACTGCATAAGAAAATCTACTAAAGTATGGGGCGGCAGAAAAGTATGCCAAGATCACTATGAACAATACCGCGACAAGTATGAAAAGAATATTTATTCAATGAATGAATTTGGTTAAAGTTTTTGGCTCAATCTTAAGTATACAGAGTATATTTTACTACAAAAAAGTGTTTACAAAAATTTAAATAAATTGGCTTTACCAAAGCATTAGCTCTTCAACAGGCAACTTAGTTTAGGTAACCTTCGGGTTATCGTGTGTTGTTCTTCGGAACTTCGCATCTAAGCCTCGAATTGAAGAGCTTTTTTGTTTTAGTTCTATGGTTTGTTCTGTTTTTATTGAAATTAATTCAAGAAACCTTTTTAAATGAACTTCTAATTTTAACTATAAAGCTCGGATGTGGGTAGTGGCTTACCTGAACTGGCTGAGAGTACATACAAAAAACATATTGGAGGCCAATTAAAATGGGAATGTATCAAAAAGTAAGAGAATTATGGAAAAAGCCCAAAGAGAACATGCCTGAATTATGGCGTGAAAGATTGATTTCTTGGAGAAAAGAACCGGTAACGATCAAGCTTGAACATCCAACCAGGATTGACAGGGCAAGATCTCTTGGATATAAAGCAAAGCAAGGTTATATCGTCGTAAGACAGAGAGTTATCCGAGGTGGGCATACCAGACCACAAATTAAAGGTGGAAGAAGACCTAAACGTTACGGCACCAGACTTTCTTTAAGAAAAAATTATCAGCAGATTTGCGAAGAGCGTACGCAGCGTAAGTTTGCTAACTTAGTCGTTCTTAATTCCTATTGGGTTGCAGAAGACGGATATTATTGTTGGTATGAAGTGATTCTAGTAGATCCAGAACATCCGGTTATAAAATCAGATCCTAAAATCAACTGGGTTTGCGATAAGAAAAACAGAAGCAGAGTTTTCCATGGAAAGACCTCTGCAGGAAAGAAAGGCAGAGGGATGGCAGGAAAAGGAAAAGGCTTTGAAAAGGCAAGACCTAGTAGAAGAGCAAACGATAGGAGACAATAGATTTCTTTTTCTTTTTTTATACTTTTTATTTTTTTATTCTATTTTCTGAGTTGAGATTTTAATAATAATAATAA
>JAHJGQ010000112.1 GCA_018824365.1 Nanobdellota archaeon
AGATATATTTTTTTTATTTTATTCTTTTTTATAATGATATGTGAATCGTTCATTTTTTCTTCAAATTTTTTCAAAATTTTCACATAACCTTATATATAGATACCATATTTAACATATTAATGGCAAAATTTGAACGTTCAAGAGAAAGAAAGAGTAAAGATTCTAAATTTAGTCCTCCAAAGAGAGAATTTAGAGAAAATAGAGGAGATAGAACTTTTGAAAGTTTTAAAGGAAGAGATAGAAAAGATTCTGGCAGAGAATCCAATCGTTTCGGCAGAGATAGGCGTGACGTTGAAATGACCAGGGTCATTTGTTCTTCTTGCGGTACCAGATGTGAAGTTCCTTTCAAACCGACCTCAAGCAAACCAGTCTATTGCAGTGATTGTTTTGTAAAGAAAGAAAAAGCCAGTTCTGATAAATTTTCTGACAAAGATTTCGACATAATTAATGAAAAGCTTAACAAAATAATGAGAGCTTTAGATATTAAATGAATTAATTTTTTTTTAAGCTTTTACATAAATCAAATAATTCCACTTTCTCCATACATCCTCTTCAGGTTTACCTCTTATTGACATCTAAGGAGATAAGGGACTTTCCCAATGTGTGTAGCCGAAATGAAAATCAGTCTGAAATAGCTTAAAATATTCTTCTCAATCTACCCTCTAATGATTTATCCATCTTATCAAGATCATGTTTCGACGGAATAACTATCAAACCATCAATCTGGTGTTTATTTCCTTGATATTCAAAACACCCTAAATTATACAGATCAAACCAAGATTTTTCAACTTTTGTAAAAATCCATTCTTTTGGAATATCTACGGGTTCATCCATTATAATAACTAAATCAATATCTGAACAAGTTTGATTCCTATATTCTGTTTCATAAACACCAAACTTGCCTTCTACAAGAGATGCCCAGATATAAGCTTCTTTTATACAATTACAATTAGCTAAAATGTTTTCTAAATAATCTTTTGCTTGATCATATACCTCTTCCTGGTTTTCATAAAGTATTTTTTTTGGTTTCATCTAATCATAAAAATTATTTTTTGATATATAAACATGACGGCGATAATTTTAAACTTTGAAAAAGCATTTATACAAAGCATTTATACATTACAAAAATATATAAACATAATTAATAACTCAACCGAGATGGTATTGGTTACTTTACTTGGATTATTAGCAGCTGCTTGTACAACTATCTCATTTTTGCCGCAAGCAATAAAAACTATTAAAACCAAACAGACTAAAGATCTATCATTAATTATGTATACGATATTAACAATAGGCATTATCTTATGGTTAATCTATGGTTTTTTTATTAAAGACTTACCAATCATTCTTGCAAACGGAATAACCTTAATTTTTTCTGTAACAATACTTATTTTAATTATAAAATACAAATCGTAAAATTAATTGGAAGAAAGAAATTGAAACATTTATTTATGTAAATCATTAAGAATATGATATGCAGATTTAGAGATACTAGCATCTATCCTTCTTTGTGCTTCTGCAACTTGCTGATTTTTGTATTCAATCCATTCTTCATGAAAATTAGCCATCTTAATTACTCTTCCTCCACCAACTTCTCTTTTATATCTCTCAAAAAAACCGCTATATACATTATCAGAACTTATTACAAAATCTCTTCGTGCAGGAGGAAAAGTTTGTCCAGAAACTAAATCAGATAAGAGAGTTTTATCATAAATTCTTGTTCTTAACTCTAATTTTGAATCATGATATGCTTTAACTGTAACTGCAAAATCGCTTGCTATTGGTCTTAACTGTCTAATCAAACCTTCTCTTTCACATCTTTTAACAAGTCCATAGATGCCGTCAGATGAAGAAGAGGAAGGTAAAAGGTTGTAGACGTCTGGAATTATTATATAGTCAGGATCCCACCAAGTAAAATCAACTTTTACAGGATTGCCTACCCAATTTTTATAAAATGTTCTTGTTGAAGATTCAATTAGTTCTAAAACTTGTTTTAAACTAATTGGACCACTTAATAAAGTTGACATGATATGATTTTATCAAATAAGAATTTATAAATCTCTTTTTCCAATTTTTACTTTAAAATCAACATGAATGCACTAAACTTGTATAAAAATCATAAAAATGCGGTAAAAGTGTTCCACCCGGCCATAAATGACGGGGTACATAAAATAGAACAGAGATTCTATTTTAGTACTAAAAATCAATCGTTGTTGATTTTTATGTATGACGGAACACTTTTCAAAACACCGCATTTTTAGGAGCGGAGAAATGGCAAAGACCATTTCTGGCTCCAAGAAATGCTTTTCATGCATTTCTTTGGATCCCAATAAAGCGCTACATCCTCAACCTTTAGGTTGAGGTATTGCGCCTTTATTTAGGATAAAAAATTTAAATCACAGCAAGTAAAAGTAATTAAAAATCAAGAAAGTAATTAAACAACGTAATCAGCCAAACTTATCTGTTTTTTTTCAATAATTTTATAATTTAACTCTCCCTGTTTTTGATATTTTTCATGAATTCCAGTAATGCCTTTTGATTCATCAATCTGAGAACCATTATTATCAGTATTGTGATCAAAATAGAACATTTCCATGCCTTCCTTGCTGAAATGTGTTACAATTCCAAGACCAAGTTCACTATGTATAGTTCCTTTTATCTGATAAGTATGCACCGCTTCGTCAATCAGATTAGGCAGATAAGGGATACGAATTGCAAGTCTAGTTTTATTCCCACTTTCTCTATTTCCCACGCGTCCATCTAATGAAATAAAATGTGGCGGGAGCATTTTATATTGGGACGACAGATTTTTGGGATGTTGGTTTGCTATTTCCATCACCCTAGCAATCCTTGCATCATTCAGATGGAAAACATAAGCTCCATCTCCTTTGTGCTTATGATAATATTTATTGAAATCACTATATTCTGGAACTCTTTCAAATTCCAGCTCTTCTGATTCACTAATCATTTCGTTAGCGATTAGTTTTTCAACAAGGGTATCACCATTGGCAACAATAAGAAATCTCTTGATCTCATTTGGAGTACGATGGTCATAACCAATATCACCATCTATCAAAAAATCAGCTTTGCCATCATTAATATGTGGCAATACAATTGGTAAATTATGTTCTATATGAAATCTTACTAACCATCTAAATAATTTGTCACTATTCATACAATTAGTATACACTTACCTATATTTATATCTTTTCAATCTTTTTTTTTAATTTATAGGTAAAAATATAATAAAAT
>JAHJGQ010000113.1 GCA_018824365.1 Nanobdellota archaeon
TCAAAAAGCAGGCAAAACAGGCAGAACTTTTTGGGGTAAAGCCTGTTTCTGTTTTGTCTTCTAACGCAAAAACCCGTGTTTCTAAATTAATTAACTTAATCATTAGATCTGTGTGCGCTCATCAGTTACTACCGTCGGCTATAAAGAAGCCAGGGTGTTCACATAATCATCGCGCATTACACTCCAAATAAAAAAAGACTTATATACTTTTTAAATTTTATCATATTATATGTTTAAAAAATATGGAATAATTGGATTAATTTTGATTGTTTTTGTAGAAATTAATTTCTTTCTTAAAATTGAGCCTTTTGCACGATGGTATTTTCCAATAGTATGGGTTGGTTATATTTTACTTGTTGATGCGATTATCTATCATATCTCAAAAGAATCTTACTTGATGAATAAAAAAAAACAAATATTTTTAATGCTTATTCTCTCTGCCTTAATCTGGTGGATGTTTGAATACATTAATTTTAGGTTAGGTAACTGGGATTATATAAACATAAAATTATTCATTTCAGATTTTGAGAAGTTATTATTTGGCTGGATAAGTTTTTCCACAGTCATTCCTGCTGTCTTTGAAACAGTACATTTACTGACAACAGTGCACCTGTTTGATGCACTTAAATTAAAAAATAAGCATATGATTACTAAAAGACTGCTTTATGGGATGATCTGCGCGGGTGTGATCTCTTTCATTCTTATCATGGCTTTTCCTAAGTATTTATTTCCTTCCATCTGGGTTTCATTTTACCTGATTCTTGATCCAATCAATTGTCTACATAAGCAACCATCAATCATAAAACATCTAAAAGATAGAAAATTATCTATTCCTATTGCATTGTTTGTTGGAGGAATATTATGTGGATTGTTGTGGGAGTTCTGGAATTTTTGGGCCCTGCCTAAATGGATATATACTTTCCCCTGGGGTGGACCAAAGATTTTTGAAATGCCTATTCTTGGATATCTTGGCTATGCTCCTTTTGCTTGGGAATTGTATGCAATGTATTATTTTGTCAGGAATCTTTTGATGAAAAAGAAAGAAGAAATCATTTAAGTACCTTCAGATCAAAACAAACTCTAAAAGTACCTGGAGAAAACTGGCCGCACTTTACTTTTCTCAATACTTCAACTGGATGTTTTAGACCAGTACATATCTTTTTTATTTTTAATGCATACTTATTAATCTCTTTCTCTTCAAGAAAAGCATAAAGATGTATTATGGTGTTCTTTTTTGCTTTTCTAAGAGCAATATCTAAAAATTCTTCACCAGTCTTAGGCAAGGGCATGACAATACGATCAAAATTCTTTTTTATTTTAGGTATGATCTTCCGCACATCACCATGGAAGATTGCAATCTTATCATTAAGATTGTTCAGATAAACATTACCTAAAGCGTATTGGTGGGCTAACAGATTTAATTCCACCCCATAGATCATCTTTGCTGAAGAGTTTTTTGCTAACACCAACGGATAAGGAGCTGCACCAGAAAACATCACTAAGATTTCTTCTTTATTTTTTACTTGTTTAGCTATTCTTAAACGCTCATTTCCTGAACGGGCTGAAAAGTAAGTCTTTTCCAGATGAAGTTTTATCTTAACTCCGTTTTCATGATGGATTGTTTCCTTACTCCTCTTTCCTGCTAAAACTCTTACTTTTCTTGTCCTATAGATTCCTGAATGGAATTCATCCTTCTTGACAACAGTTTTGATATTCTTATTTGTCTTAAGATATGCTTCTGCGATTAATTTCTCCTTATCCTGCAAACTTTCCGGGATCTCCAAGATCATAATCTCTCCAACAATCTCCTGTGAGCGGGGAAGAAGCCCTAATTCTTTTTTTGTAAGAGTATCTTTTAAAAGTTCATCAATAGTTAATGGCCTCTCATTTTCTGGAAAACTAAATCTGGTGTTGACTATTTCTGCATTTTGAACTTTAATATTTTTAATCAAAGGAAAATAGATTTTACCAAATTCTTTCACAGGAAGATGATGATTATCAAGAATTTTCTTTTTGACAAGATATATTTTTACTTTTTCTGCATTTTTCAGTTCAGTATAGGCTGCCAGCATTAGTTTGGGAAGTTAATTTAGTTTTATAAAATTATTGCAAAATATTAAGCAAATTACAATTAGAATTAGTTTATGACATTAAAATCGTAATTAAAATCCCAATATCAAGAAAATTTAAATAGAAGCAATGTTATTGGTTTGTTGTGAAGAAAAAAACTAAGAAAAAAATAACCGACTTTCTTGGAAAAATAGTAAGAGGCATCTTTAAATTAATATTGATCTATCCATTCAAGCTTGTCTGGTTCTTATTAAAACAATTATATTACACTATTAAAAGTAAGCCCAAACATAAAAAAAATGATAAAGATCAGAAAAATAAAAATGAAAGTAATAATCCATCCAATAAAGGTAAAAAAATAATCGGGAGAGAAAATAAGAAACAAAAAGAACAGCCTACGGAAGGGAAAATAAAAGCAGATCCAATTATTGATGATTTAAAAGAGATCAAATGTATCCAAGGAAATTTTGAATCTTTTCAAAAAAAAATATATCATAATAAAAGTACAGTTGGCCTAATTATTGGCGCGAGAGGTACAGGAAAGAGCGCTGTAGGCATGCGTCTCCTAGAAAATTTTAAGGTACATACTACAAAGAATATCTACGCGATGGGATTCAAGGCTGTATCTTTACCTGACTGGATTACAGTCATCAATGATGTTGAAGATATTGAGAATAATTCAGTATTGCTTATTGATGAAGGAGGTATAGAGTTCAGCAGTAGAAAATCTATGAGTGACGCTAATACTATTCTTTCAGAGATTTTACTTATCGCTAGACATAAAGATTTAAGTGTAATATTCATCACGCAAAATAGTAGTAATCTAGAGATTAACGTAATTAGACAAGCTGACTATTTAATTCTTAAACCAAGCTCTTTGTTACAGATAGATTTTGAAAGGAAGAAAATTAAAGAAATCTATGAAAAAGCTAAGAACAATTTTGAAAAATTGAAAGAAGTAGAAGGATTGACATATATCTATGCAGATAATTATCATGGGTTCGTAACCAATACTTTACCTAGTTTTTGGAGCGAAAATGTAAGTAAAGGTTATGCTAAAAGATAATTAGGATTGTTTGTTCAATTTAATTCATAGAATAATAAGAGAAAAATTGAATGTTTGGAGGGAGAAAAAAAATGATTAAAGATTGGAAATCGGCTACAGGATGGGGAATATTGTTATGGTTATTGATTTTTGTAGAAATGTCTATTTTAATGTTTATACCTAGATTAAAGGATATGCTTATCACACAAAAAATACTTCATTTTTTAATACTGCCTTTATTGGTAATTTTCTGTGTAAGCAAATATTTCAAGAAAGTTAAGGCAAACACTAAAGAAGGTTTCTTGATTGGAGTTTACTTCCTGATTGTCGGCACAATATTAGATTTAGCAATAACTATCCCTTTATTTGTAAAAAGCTTTAGTTCATTTTATTTAGAATGGTCACTATGGACGGGATTCTTAGAGTTGATTATATTTAGTACAGCTACAGGTTATTGGTTAGGGAAAAATAGAGAAAAATAGGTAGAATAATCAAATCAAGATCTTCAAGATGAACAAGATTTCAAAAAAAGCTGCCTAGACCTTTCTGGCCCAACCCCAATTTTATTTTTTTAAATTTTTTTAATTTGCTCCTAACTCTTTCTTCACTGAAATCGTGTTCTTCAACAAGTAATTCAATTAATCTTTTTTCATCAATAGATTTCCATTCTAATTTATAATCATCACTTACAGGCATGTTCTTGATTGTATTGAAAACTTCTTTCCATGATAAGTTGGGATAATGCTTGTCCCATTCCATTTTATCAAATATGCTGGTAAAATTATCACCGTGTTCTTTAAGTAATTTAAGGGCTGTTTTCGGCCCTATTCCTTTTACACCACTTGGATTGTAATCTGTACCTACTAAAATCGCTAAAACAATCAGTTGATCAATATTTAAATTTAGATTTTTCAAAACTTCCTGCAAAGAAATCATTTCAGGTTTAACTATTTGGTAAGCTAATTGTCCTGCTTTCTTCTTCTTTCCAGCAATAGAAAGATTTCTTACAAGTAATGGACAGCTAAAAATAAGATTATCATAGTCCTGGCTTATGGAAGCATAAGCATCGCCTTTCTTAACCATGTAAGCTGTCTGTGCTTCTCCTTCAGATGGAGCTTGAACAATTGGCAGTCCTAAAAATTGGATAATATTTTTTGCATCTTCAACCATCTCTTTTGTAAGAACTGCTGTCCTTGCCGAATATTTACGCATATTCTCTATTTCTCCTGCTTCTTCAGCTTCTTTTAATTTCAAAGAAGCTTCTTTTTTTATCGCTGTCCTTTTCTCCCAGGTTTTCCTTTTTATTTCGGGAGCTTTCCCATCAAAGACAAAAATAAGTTTAAGACCAGACTCCATCAATGAAGTAGTTCTAGAAAAAAGCCCAATTAGATGTGAAGTAACTCTTCCTTTTGAATCAGTTAATACTGAACCGTCTGCTGAACGAATCGTTGTAAGGAACTGATATAACATATTCATAGAATCTACTGCCAAAATCTTATCTTTTAGATCTTTTATAGAAATCTCTTCTTTTACTACTAAATCTTTGAAATTTAATCCCATTAAGAATATATGATTAAAAATAGTTTTTAAATTTTTGTGATTTTTTTAAGAAATACTATAATTACTTTTAATTTGATTACATGCTATTTTATTCTTAATTCTTATATTTAATATTTGTTTAATTTAACTAAAGTCAAAAAAATTCTATCATTCTATCTTTTTAATGATGGAGTTTTCAAAGGCTCCTGAATCAAGCATTTCATATCCTTTTTTAGTGATCTCTTTAGTATAAATAAATAATAAAGGTAATTTTTTAACTCTTGCTTCCATGTAAGCTGAAGATAAATCTTTTTCATCACACTTTGCTTTGTTTTTTGCTTTACAGAAATGAGTTATACAACCAACTACAGAGGGCACTTTAACAAACAAGTTTACTTCAGTATTTTTTCGTACAATATCATGCTCTTCAATTTTGATATTCAATTTATTGAAAAAATCTTCTATAACTGGCATAAAATCTTCACGAACAGAACTATTTTTCTTATTAGTTATCTTTTCTTTTACTTTTTGGATAAATGTTTTTTTTTCATTTAGAGGGGAATTTTCTTCAGTTATCTTATTTAATCTTCTTTTTGATTCATCTTTTGATTCTTTTTTAGATTCTTCTTTTAACTCTTTTTTAAATTCATTTTTAGATCCTTTTTTTAATTCTTCTCTGGAAATATCTTTATGATTTTCTATATTAACATGGACCTCATGTTTCTTTTTATCTTCCATTTTAGTGTTCTGAGAATTGTCTGTTACCGGTTCACTCTTTGATTCCTGCTTTTGTTCTTCTCTTTGTTCATGATTATCTTCTAATTCTTTTTCTACTTTCTCTTCTATCTTCTTATCATCTTTTACTAATTTCTGTTGTTGTAATTTTGAATCAACCCCATTGGTCAAATCTTCATTTTGAGAACCTGATAATTGCATCTGAGTCTCTTTATTTTGCTTCAATTCTTCATTAGATTGATTTTTGGTGATGATTTCGGTTTCATCGTTATCATTTTTTTGTGTAGGTACCAAAAGCTGATAACTGCTCAGCATCGACTTTATGATACTGTTGGTTTCTTCATCTGAGAGAAGATACCACTTCCAAAATAATTCCTTCTTTCCTCCCATTATCACATGAAGAGGTACAGCAAAATCTTTTAATGAGCGTAAAGCTACTTTAGAGATTAGATCTAAGCTGCTCTCCTGCAAAACACCTTTCTCTTTTAGCCGTTCTAATACTTGAAAATCTTTTTGGTTTATATTTCCTACAGCAAAACGATAAAGCTGCCCTTCTTGCCCGGGAAGAAAATAAAGAGGTGACCCGCCAACTTTTAGATTTGATACTTTAATCTTACCTTGAGATCTTAGGTCCGACAGATGTGCTGATGCCAATAAAATTTCAGTTTTTATTTCTTTAGCTACTTTTGAAGGTAATGTTGGTCCGGTTGTCTTTAAGAAAATGAGTATTTTTTCTTGGTCAAGCATAAAAGATTGGATAGTATTGGATTTAAATAGTTTTCTAGCCTGAAACGTAGAAAACCCTCGAATATAAAGCAGAATATTTTTCTAATACTATATTTCTAGTCACTGGACGAGAAAATCCATGAATGAGGATTTTAAGTATAAATTCAAGGCCTCATCCATCTGGTCTCATAATAAGTAACATCATTTTCATCATCGACAATTGCTAACAAAAGACGTTTCTTAGTACTATGGGCAACCCTATTCTTAGCACTAAATTCATGCCAAGTTAAAGTGCTACCTTCCTGAACAGGAAATACAATCCATTTAGCATGATCTTCTCCTGGTTTTACCCCTCGATCATATACCCTGAAATCAGCACCAAACTTTAAAGCAGTCTTGATGATATAACCACGATTACGCATATCTTTAAAAACTACATATCTAATCCAAAGATTAGGTTCTATCTTTCTTGCTTTCTTGACATATGATTCAAAGGTTATAGACCTTCCTGACCCACTATTAATGATTAACCTGCCTTTCTCCATCAAATATAAAGCTTCTAATAATGAAAGTTCTACTTTCCCATCATCTGTCAATGTACCAAATCTTGACTGATTATAGAATTCCCTTGCTTCATCGGAAGATTCAGTAATTACTCTCTCCCCAGTTAATATACTGATAACTACTTTCTTTTTTGTTTTGTTTGACTTATCTTTTTCTTCATTTAATTCGGTTATTTCATTTTCTTCTTTAGTAGTTATAGTTTCTTTACTCTCTTTTGCTTTTTCTTTAGGTTTTGTAGAAGTCCTTTGAGACTTAGCCTCTAGGACACCGGAAGCTTTGCTTCCAAGTGTTTCAGACCTTGCTGCTTCTACAGTTTTAGATTTATTTTTAATTGTTTTTGCCATAACGTGATATTTAAGAAGTTAGTTTTTAAAAGTTATGTTGATTTTGTGAAACTTTACCTTCCTGCCAGCTCCACCAACTATCTTTACCGATGATAATGTGGTCGAGTAATTCTATGCCTAATATTTTTCCCGTCTCAACCAATCTCTTTGTTATCTCTAAGTCTTCTTTTGAAGGACAAGGATCTCCAGAAGGGTGATTATGCAACACAATCACTGAATTTGCTAAACTCTTGATAGCACCATGAAATACCTCTCTTGGATGTATTAATGAAGCATTAAGAATTCCTACAGAAGTGGTCTCTTCAGATATGATTCTATTTTTTGTATCTAAATAAACTGAAACAAAATTCTCTTTCTTGAGATGACCTAATTTAAGGGTATATATTTCTGCAATATCACCAGCCTTTTTAACAACTAAATCATCTTTCTTTATTGTACAAATCTTTTTAGATAATTCAAATAAAGCAACTATCTGGCAAGCTTTTGCTTTTCCAATTCCATACTCTTCTTGTAATTCTTGTAATGTACAGGAAGATAATTTTTCTAAACCATATTTTGACAATAGTTTGTTACATATTTCCAAGATATTTTCTTTTTTAGTACCAGATTTAAGAATAATGGCAAGGAGTTCAGCTGTGGATAAAACTCTGGGCCCCTCTTTTTCTAACCGTTCTCTGGGACGATTCTCAGAAGACATTTCGGTGATTTTCATCTTTCTGAACGAATAGCTTTCAATAATTTCTTTATCTGCCTTTTTGGATTATCAGACTTGCTGGTATAAGAACCGGAAACAAAATAATCTGCACCTGCTTTGGCCGCTTCTCCAATTGTTGTAGGGTGCATCCCACCGTCAACAATTATTTTTATCCTAGGATTAATCTTTTTAATCCAACTAATTTTTTTCAAAGGAGATCTGAGAAATTTTGCGCCGTAAAAACCTGGATGTACAGTTAAAATCAAAATAATTTCAATATTTTTTAGATAAGGCTTTATTACTTCCATCTTCGTCTCAGGTTTAAGAGCAAAAGCTACTTTTTTCTTTTTAGATTTTATCCAATCAATATATTTTTGCGGACTTTTAATCTCCTCAATCTGCGGGATGAAAATGTCAATAGTTTTCAAATTCTTTTCTATCCATTTTTGCGGATTCTTCATCATCAAATGAGCATTGTATTGGAATTGTTTACTTAACTTGAAATTGAAATTAAGAACTTTACTGGGAACAAACTTGCCATCACCTACATCTAAATGAATGTGTTTTGTTGCTCCTTTTAATCTCTTGAAATAATCATTTAGTTCTTTTTGGCTTTTGGCCATTACGGAAGGAAGGATTTTTTGTTTCATTGTGTTAATTCTATCATTCTAGTTTTATGAATCATCTTTATGTGATACTCATATTTAATATTTTGTTAGATTTTTTTATTTTATTGTTTATTTTGTTATATTAATAATTATCCTAACAAATAAACTTAATGATAAAGCAATAACTGTCAATCCCCAGTCCAAAGGTTGAAAACAATTTGTATTTACAGCATTAACTAATACAAATAAAATAACTAAACCAGTAGTAATATCACTCATCCATTCTAATAAAGGTTTGAAATTCATATTTTATCTTGTTAATGACATTATTAAACCTGACAGTGCAACTATTATTCCTAAAATGCCGATAATTAACCCAATAATTTGTAAAAAATTTTTTGTTTCCTTATTCATTTTTTTTACCTCAATTCCAACTTTCTTATCTTATCAACTCTTCTCACATGCCTCGGTTCTTTAGAGAAAGAAGTAGCAAGGAATTTTTCAATCATCCTTGTTGCAGTATGGAAATGAAAATACCACCCAGATAAACAGATGACATTAGCATCGTTATGTTCTCTAGAAATGCGTGCTTCTTTGAGCGAGAATGGTATTGCTGCCCTTACCCCTTTTATCTTATTTGCAGCGATGCACACACCTTGAGCAGAACCGCAAATCAAAATTCCTAAACTTTTTGTTGCCACTACTTTTTTAGCAACTAAGACAGCATAGTCAGGATAATCATCATTTGGGTCAAACTCGTGGTTGCCGACATCAATATAAGATATGTTCTTTTTTTCTAACCATCTCTTAATTTTTTCTTTGAAATTAAAACCGGCGTGATCAGAGCCAATGTAAATTTTTTTGTTAGCCATTTTATTAACCTCTTTTTACATTTTATAATTTTAATAATTATTTATACCTTTCTAAAAGCATTTCTCCTATTCTAATGATAAGCAAAGGGATAACTGTCAAAAACATATCAAATATTTTAAAACAAGTATAATCATTCAAATATGTTTTCATTACAATATAAGCAAGTATAAGAACTGAGGAAATATCGGCAACAATGATAACAGTTTTAATTGTTTCTTTCTTCATTTCATGATCAAATCTTTAACCAAATTTATTATAAACAAAATAATAGCTATAAGAACCAATCCGATTGCTAAATATTTAATTATTAAATCTCTATTCATCTATATCACCTTCAATATTCTTAAAACCAACAATATATCAATCCAAGCGCCAATGACCAAAAACAAATAAGCAATAATATCTTTAGTTATTTTTCTAATTTTCCATTCTTTTCTTTCAAGCTTTATTTACACTCCCAAATAATCTTATCCTTTTCTCAACTACTTTAGATACCAATTCGCGGACAGGATTAAGTATGTGCCGAGGATCAAATTCTTTAGGTTTTTTGAAGATAACTTTACGTACTGCAGCATCAAAAGCTATCCTGATATCAGTATCAGTATTAATCTTATTTATCCCATTATTTATCGCCATTTTAATTTGTGAATCTGGAACTCCCTTAACTCCGGAAAGATTTGCACCATACTTCTCTGCCGTCCTAATAATGTCTTTTGGAACACCAGAGGCACCATGAAGCACTAAAGGAATCTTTGTTATTCTCTTTATTTCTTTAAGCAAGTCTATCCTAAGTTTTGCTTTGCCTTCAAATTTATAAGCACCATGTGAAGTGCCGATGGCAACGGCCAAAAAATCACATCCGGTCCTGTCAACAAACTCTTTCGCTTTCTCTGGATCTGTATAGATTATCTTTCTTGCTGAAACTAAATCCTCCACACCGCCAATCGTCCCTAATTCTGCTTCTACAGATATTCCTTTTTTATGAGCTAATTGAACGATTTTTTTAGTTAATTGTATATTTTTTTCAAATTCTTCATGGCTTGCATCAATCATCACAGAAGAATAACCAATGTTTATAGCTTCTTTAATTATGTTAATGTCTTTGCCATGATCCAAATGCAATGCAATGGGAATCTTGCTTTCTTCTGAAGCTGTAAGAGTTAAATTATAGAGATATTTTATACCCGCATATTTGATCGCCCCTTCAGAAGTCGCCAGGATAATTGGCGCATTTAATTTTGATGCAGCTTGAACTATCCCTTGTACTATTTCCATGTTGTTGATATTGAAGTGACCAACCGCATAATTATGTTTATACGCATTAGCCAGTATCTTTTTTGTGTTAGCCAGCATTTTATGTTCTCATTTTTTTAACTTTTATATTTTTTGTAACTTTTATATTATATCTCTTTATCAGCTGCTGTGCTTCTCTTTCCGTCAGCAGTTTATTCTTTGTACCGATATGTTGAATGACAGAAGATGAATTAACTTGACCTAAACGTAAAGCATTTTCAAATGAATAATTCTTGATTATTCCCGCCAATAAACCTGCAGTGAAAGCATCACCTGCTCCGGCAGTATGGACTATTTTCACTTTTGGTGGAATCAATGAATAAACAACATTATCATGTAAAGCGTATAAAGCTTTATTTCCATTCGTAATTACAACCGTTTCAGGACCAAATTGGTGTAAGCTTCTCAATAATTGAGATGAATTATTAGAAGAAGATTTTAACAAGGCCTGTGCTTCTTCTTTATTTAAGACCAAAATTGATGTTGCTTTTAAGATTGATTTTAAGTAGTTCTTGCCTTTTTTAGCCAGATATGATGATGCGTTGAACAAAATTTTAACTTTTTTCTTTTCAGCATAACTGATAATTTTCTTTGTAGTCTGAAATGATTTACCCATTAAACTTGCCAAATAAATCCATTTTGTGTTCAGCTGGGATTTTTTAAAATCATCAGAAGATAAATCTAAAGAAGCACCTTTATGAACATAGATAATCCTGTCTTTCTCTTTGACAGAAGAGATTATCGTTCCAGAGTCAGTGTTCTTTATACTGTGATGCTGACAAATGTTTTTTATTTTATATTCTTTAAGTTCTTTAATTATGAAATCTGCATCATGGTCCCCGCCCATTTTAGTAAGTATCTTTACACTTAAACCTAATTTTGAAAGAGCAGCTGCAGAATTGGTAGCACCGCCACCAGAATGTTTCTCAACAGAATTTACAAGAACTTTATCCCCTAATTTTACTTCTTGAAGAGGCTGTTCAATAGTAAGAAAACTATCAACAGTAGCTGAACCTATACATAAAACATCATACTTAAACATCAATATACCTCTTTTTAGTTGCTTTTTAGTTGCTCTTTAACTTAAAGTTAACCTAAAGGAATATTTCTTTATTTAAAAAATTATTCTCTGATATTCTTTTTTATTCTTTTTTATTCATTTAAATTATTTTCTTATTTTATCTTAAATTGTTGTAAATTAGCTTTAAGACAAGTTCTCAACCACAAAGTTTTATAAATGAACGAAAAAAATAAGCTTAACAATGGCAAAGCCGATACCACAAGAAGAACCGCAAGTGATCAGAGTAAGATTACCTCAAAAGGATGAAGTATTAGGTATTGTACAGCAAAGGTTAGGCGGAAGCAGAATGAAAGTTCTTTGTTTAGATGGTAATGAAAGAATCTGTCGGATACCGGGAAGGTTGAGAAGAGCTTTATGGGTCCGTGAAAATGATATAGTAATAATCCAACCATGGGAACTTGGTGGAAATGAGAAAGGAGATATCATTTACAAATATAAGGGAAAAGCTGAAGTTGCTTTCTTACGCAAAAAAGGTTACTTAAAAAATATTGAAGAAGAATTTTAGTAAATTATCTTAACAAATGATTAGTCTGCTAATTATCGTTTGGTATATAACTACCCGAAAATAGAAATTTACTTAAATTAAGTTTTTTAGACTTAATAGATATGGTAAACGAAAAAAGTAGTGGAAAGTTATTTTTTTTGGCTTTGATTATTGCTGTATTGCTTTTTGGCCTGATTAAGATCATCTATTCAGCCGGCGGAAATTTTTTAAGATTAGAATTATTAGGATTGGTATTCTTAACAGTCTTATCTTTTATTGGATTTATTGGTTATACTAAGCATTATGGAGAAAAATTCTTCTTCTTGGTATCTATTTTTTACATCATCAACTTAATCCTTATCTGGCTTCTTATCGGACCATTATATTTTATCCTTTTGTTGGCAGCATTAATTTGTTTCTTAGTAAGCATTCCTAGAAAAAGTGAAAAAAATCGCTTCAAAAACAGACCAAATGAAAATTATGGATCTTTAAAGCCGCATGAGATGAAGTATGATTTAAATAATGAACCGGCAAGTGAGATTTTTGAAGAGCCGGTGAAGACAAAGACTGAGGAAAAAAACAATTTAGTTGAAGCTAAATCTATTAAATCTAAAAGTGAACCTAAAGTTGAAAAGAAATCTGCAACTAAGTTTTCACCAGCTAAATATGTTGCCAGTAAAAGAAGTAATGTGTATCATGAACCAAAATGCGAGTGGGCAAAGAAGATAAAGAAAGACAAAAGAATCTGGTTCCAAAATAAAGAAGAAGCCTGGGAGAAAGGCTATAAAAAACATAGTTGTGTAGAATGATTTTTATTTTAAATTTCTATCTTAATTATAAATCTCTTTTTTATAAGTTTCAAATTTTTATCTCACAAAATGGGAAAGCTTTCCCATTTGTGCGCAAATGAGATTTTTATCTCATTTAGCGTTTCCAAAAATAAATAATTAGCCCAATCACAGATATAGAAATTGCTGCATCTGCAATGTTAAAAGCTGGCCAGAAATTAAAATCGATAAAATCGATAACGTAACCTAAAAAAAACCTGTCAATTAAATTACCTACCACTCCCCCTAGAAAGATGGCAAACAAAGTTTGAGATGTTTTTTCCTTAGGAATCTTCTTGTACATAATAATCAAAACAAAAGCAATCGCCGAAGAGATAAAAGTTAGTATACTTGTTTGATTCTTAAGAATTCCAAAACCTGCTCCTGTATTTTTAACAAAATGAATCGTCAGTAATTTTAAATCTAATTGTAATTTTAATGAAGAAACCAAGTATTTTGTTAATTGATCAAAAAAAACAATCAATGAAGAAACAAATGTAAAGAATATTTCTTGATTATATTTTTTAAAGTAGTAAATCTGTTTTACCATAAACGTTCTTCTTTCTTTTGTATTCCGGCTGCTCTTTCTAAATTACTAATTCGTTGATCAACTGATGTAAGAATCGCTTTTACTGTATCAAGCTTACTGTTTATCAATTCTAAATCCCTATCTCTTCCCTCTAATCCTCTTGGAGGAACGGGAGCTGATCTCGTTAAACCAATATTACCTGGTCTTTCTGTTTCTTCTAAGTGGGGAGGCAATGATTGATTCTGTTCGATACCTGCCGCCGGAAAAGGAGATTTCTCTTCTAAACCATAATGTTTCTCTTCTAAACCAAAATCATCTTTAGAAAAATCATTTTTTCCTAACTCTTTGTCAGTAAGTTCATCAAAATCAAACTCATCTTTTCTCTTCCAGAACATCAGCTTATTTAAGATACCCATATTAGACAGGATATTTTAAGGGTTTAAATTATTTTTGTTTCTTACGTAGTTCAAAATAGGTTTATTTCTTTCTTTTGATAAAATTTATTTTAATAATTCTACAATCTTATTGCCGAACTTTTCAGCTGCCCTTGGACCATTAGCAGTAATTATCTTGCCATCCGTCGTTACATCTTCCCCAGTATAAGTTGCCCCATTCTTTTCGAGAATTTCTTGCTGTTTTCCATCATTATTCCATATAGTAGCTTTTTTTCCTTCTAAAACATCGGCATAAGCTAAAATTATGGGAGCAATACAAATTGCAGCTAGAATTTTATCTCTATTAATTGCTTCCTGTGCAGTAAGATGCGCTTTCACATCATGCTGATAATCCCTTGCACCAGGACCTCCGATAAAAACAATCGCATCATAATCATAAACATCAACATCATTTATTGAGATTGTTGCTTCTGTGCTTCCACCCAAAGCACCTTTACAAGTTCCGGTTTTTTTTGAAGCTGTAATCACTTCAATTCCATTTTCCTCAAGAATCTTTTTAGGCGTTTTATATTCAATATCTTGGTAACCCTCTTGCGCAATGATAAATAATGCTTTCATTTTCTTTTTCCTCATTAATTTGATTTTATTAATTTCAGATTTAAAATTAAAGTAGTAATGTTTAAAATCACATAAGTATAATTGTACCACAATTCTAGTTTAGATGGACTTTTATAGATACTGACAAATATCCATACAACGGTCATCATAATTAAGATTATATCTAATATTATTACAGAAAATTTTGTATTATTCAAACTAAATTACTCCTAATAATCTTAAAGCCATCAGTACAATAGCAACTACACCAACTACACTTAAAATTACTGCTAACCAAAATATGAACTTTTCTTCTTTTTTAGACATCTTCAATCCTCCATAGCATATTAATTAATTTAAATCTTTCTTTGTTCTTTAATAGATTCATTAATAATCAGTTCAAACAACTTCTCTATAAAATTCGGGCTTAGATCTAATTTTTTAGCCAACTTTGTTCTCACTTCAAACATTTCTTTTTCCCTTTCTAAATCTCTTTTAGGTAAATTCAATTCATTCTTTAACTTAAAGATTTTGTCAACGATTTTTTTACGCCTAGCAAGAACTTCTAATAATTCTCCATCTAATTTATCGATTTCTTTTCTTAGACTTTTAATATCCATAGTCAAATCCTGCCTTTCTGCACCAGTTTTACAAAATGTTCAAAGCTTCGGTTATAGGTTGCTTCTGCTTCCTCTGAGAAACAACAGCCAGGAAGCTCCCTATTGGCCAAATGTTTCTTTATACATTCGCAACAAATTCCTTTCCTTGAACATCCAGGATAAGTACAATTGCAGTTTTTTAAATTATTTTCTTGTTTACATTCCATAATTTAAGATTGAAAAGGATTCTTTTTAAATCTGCTTATTTCACTAATAGTTTACTAATGAATTTACTAATGAATTAACAGACATGAGAACAAGCAAAATCAGAAATCTACCAAAGTAAAAAAAAACAGTAAAATTTATAAATTCAAATATTTTTGTAATTAAGTAGAAATAATATATGGTTAATTTTTGTTTAAATGGTGAAGAAGAGGATGATCCTCCCCCACCTAACGAAGAAAGTGATGTTTCACCAACTATGGATGGAACTATTGATGATTATGTTTCTCAAGAGATGACTGAAAGTAGAGATAAAGCTAATAGAATTGAAAAAATAGGTTCATTTACATCTAAAAACACATCTGATTTAGAAAATGAAGATGGTTCTTATTCTTTAGATTTACCTATTTATCAAATGCCTTATGAAATAGAAACTGAAAATTTAGAAGAAAAATCATCGCAAGAGATTAAAAATTTTCATGATTATATCTTAACATATACTGCTTTTGGAGAAAGCCCTCTTCCGGAAGATTTTAACATTTTAACAAGCGATGATGATGCAGACGTAGAAGCAATTAACTCGTTCTTTTTCTTTTATGTTCATTTTGTTCCAAGTCAGTCAGAGACAAAAGCTTATTTAAAACGTATTCAACTCCAATCTTAAAAAATAAAGTTTAATAAACCATAACAAATTACTAAAATTAATGCTCATAGAATTCCTGATAGTAATAATTGGAATTATAATTATTCTTATCTTAGCAGAAATAATCATTAAAAATTCAATACAATTGTCTGAACATTATGGTCTATCAGACACTTTTATTGGTCTGACAATACTTTCTATCGGAACCAGCATACCTGAGATTATGACCCATATTATTGGTAGTGTTCACATCTTAAAGAACCCAGAAACCATTAACACTTTCTCAGGATTGCTGATGGGGACGAATATTGGATCAGATATTTTTCAACAGAATTTTATTCTTCCTTTGATTGGAATTATTGGAACTATAATTGTTATTAAAAAAAACCTCTTTTCTGAAGTAGGGGCATTGTTTGCTGCTGCTTTATTGGTTTGGATATTTTCTTTAGGCGGCTTTATTTCTCGTATTGAAGGAGCAATACTGCTGATTGCTTATATCGCTTATCTTGTCTATCTCAAAAAAAGTAAGATTAGTGAAAAATTTGAAGCAAAAAACCACTTAAGTAAAAATAAAGTAATCCTGTCTTTTGCTTTGTTAATGATGTGTTTCATAATTATGGCTGTTGTTGCTAACGAGGTTTTGAACGCTTCAACAATCTTAATAAATGCTCTTCCGATCAGTGCTTCTTTCTTCGGTGTGATCTTTTTAGGGATTGCTTCAGCATTACCAGAGTTAACGACCTCTTTAGTAGCCATCTTAAAAAAGAAAGAAAATATCTCTGCAGGAATCTTAATAGGCAGCAACATTACCAATCCTTTATTGGGAATAGGCTTAGGAGCATTAATCTCTACCTATACTGTTCCTAATGTTATCATATTTTATGATCTTCCTTTCAAGATAGGTACTGCTTTCTTAATTTACTATTTCTTGACTAACGATAAGAAATTAAAAAAATGGGAAGCTGCAGTTTTGATCAGCTTGTCCATAGCTTACTTGTTCATAAGACAATATTTTTTTACTGCTGACTTATTTTAAGCTTCAACTGAATTTAAATTTATCAGAACTTATTTAAATATTGTAATAAATTAAGTTATATGGCTAAGAATAACTTCCTTTTAGTAGATTTGAGTGAGAAGAAAACTCAAAAGTTAGCAGAAACTATTACTTCTGAGACAAGTCGTAAAATCTTAAATTATTTGGTTGAGAAAGATGATTCAGAAGCTAATATTGCTAAAGAATTAGGCATTCCAATCTCCACTGTCCATTATCACTTACAGAAGTTAGTCGAAGCTGGTTTAGTTGTTGTTGAGGAGTTTCATTATAGTAAGAAAGGCCGAGAGGTAAATCATTACAAGTTAGCTAACAAATATATCATCATTGCTCCTAAGAAAGTTTCAGGTTTAAGACAAGCTTTGAAGAATGTTTTGCCTGTAGGATTGATTGTATTAGGGATAAGTGCAATTATTAAGGTTGTGCAGAGTTTTGGAAATAGTTTTGTTGGGGGAGAAATGATGAAAGCATCTGCAAGGTCATTAGCTGATGAAGCGATAATGGAATCTGCACCTGTAATTAATGAATATTCTCAAGAGATTGTTTCTAAACCTGATGTTGCCTTATGGTTTTTTATTGGTGGGGTAAGTGCTATCGGGATTTATTTATTGGTGATGTTGATTAAGGAATGGTGGAGGAGAAAGAGTTAATATTTCTTTGTCTAAATATTTGTTTTTTTAAGTCTACGATATATTTTTTCCAAAAAATCTAAAACTTTCTGAGCATATTCTGCATCAAAACTTTTTCCATAATACAATATCCCATTTCTAAAGTATCTCAACTGGTTTGCAAATTCTATTTCAGTTTCATTAAAATCTAATTCTCTTAAATAAGACACTTCAGCTTCATGAATCCCTTGACCTGAAGAATTGAAACCTTCTAAAATCATTTTTGCTCTTATTAGTTCCATAATAACATCATAAGAATTTTTAATGATGTAATTAGCATTTTTATCACCTAACCCTAATTTTGTGATAATTTCTTTTAATACAAAGTAGGTTTCTTCTGACTCTTTCATTAGTGATCTAGCTCTTAGAATATCTGGTGTCTGTTTCTTTACAATTCCTTCCTCTAAAAATTCTTCAAAATATCTTAATGGCTTCATAATTCTACTCCTCCCGCCAAGGTAATGCCATTTAAGATATTACTTTTTAAATTTTTATTCAGATCTTTAAAAGAATCGTAGAATTGTAAAAATATCTTCCTTTCTAATTTTTTATCAAAAACTCCTAAGTCTACCGTCTTACTTTTTGACCCAATTATAGCAATGTCAATATCTGATTTAATTGTATCCTCGCCTTTTGAGTAGCTCCCAAAAATAATTATTGTGCAGCCAGGAAATTTTTCCTCTAAAGAATCAATAAGATTAGAATCGTAGATCAATTTTAAATTTTCAATTCTTTTAAGTTCTACCGCTTTATGATTATCTCTATTAAGTTCAATTGAAGTTAAATTCATCGTTTTACTTTTTTCAACTTTTATAAGTTGTTTTGTTTCAAGTAGTTTTACTGATTTAGCCACTGCTGTAGGAGAGACTTTAAGGTTCCTAGCAATATCTCTTTGATTTAGTTTAACTCCCACTTTAATACAAAGAAGCCTAAATATTTCATTATGAAGTCTTGTTAACTTTAGTTTATACAATTCCATTTTAGTTTATACGTATGAACTTATATTTATAAGAGTTTTGGTTTATTTTGGATGGATAATTGTTCCCCCTGTTTTTGGGTAGATTTTGTGTTTGGGATTTTAATGTGAAATAAGGGATTATTTTTAGTTTAATATTAAAAAATCATAAAAAAGCGGTAAAAGTGTTCTACCCGACCATAAATAATGGGGAATGACAGAACACTTTTCAACTCATCGCATTTTTATGATCCAAATAAAGCGCTTATCTTCGGCTTGAAAGCCGAAGTATTGCGCCTTTATTTTGGATAAAAAATAAATCATTTCTCCCTTACTCTCCTCACCACTAACCAAACCAATAATCCAGCCAATGTATAAGGTATTATCCAAAACACTAAGGATAACAAACCATTTACACTGTTAACTAATCTCTGAACCAATTCAGAAAATTTCACAAAGATAACATCAATATATTCTGATCTCTTTTCAGTTAAGGTAACAGATATGGTTGAATATTCAACCTTTTTATCGATATTTTCAATAGCATTTTCTAAATAACTGATTGTCTTTTCCTGATTAAAAATCCTGTCAGTAAGCTGAATCTTATCATTAACATCGGTTGCTTCATCATACATATCTTGATATCGTTTCAACCTTTCTTTCTCTGCAGTCAATTCTACTTCCAAATCAGTATATCTTCCCGTAACATCTTGAGCATTTTCTGTAAAATAAGTTATTTCACCAATATTCTTTAATTGAGAAACAACTGCATCATATTTCTTAGAATCAACTTTTATTGAGTAATAACCAGTATAATAAGACTTTTTTCCTTGATCATACTTCTGAACATTTTCATTAAGAAGGTAAGAACCGCTGGAAGTGATGATTGATTTTAAATTATCTTCAGCTTCTTTAAAGCTTCCTCGTTCAACTTCGTTAGAAATGCTTGTTGTTTTTGTAATTTTTCTATCTTCAACTTCTGGTGCGAAATTTCCCTCATAATATCCTCCGCCCCGATAAACTGCAGATTCTACCATTCCCATATCAGCCATCGAAGATGCATAATAGCCTTTATTAGCTATGAAACTTAAACTACTTCCAGAAAAGAAAGGCAAGGCTACTAAAACAAGAATAATCAAACCTATTAACCAATTATCTTTTATTTTTTTATATTGATTTTTAATAGTCATTTGAAATCACCAAACCTAAGAAATACTAATAGATATATAAATCTTCTAAAGACTTTGAAATTGGTTGAAGTTATAAAACGAAACATTTTTTAAATCAAGAATCATAAAAATGCGGTAAAAGAGTTTGTACTTCTATGCAAGCAAAAAATGGAAGAACTTGATTTTAAAAAAATAAGGGAAGAAATAGTTAAAGCTTAGTTTACTTTACCAGCTTAATATGCAACTCTTTCAACTGTTCTTCTGAAACTTCTGAAGGTGCATTCATGACCGGATCAATTGCATCTTTATTTTTAGGAAATGCGATTAACTCCCTAATGGACTTTTTGTTCATAATTACCATCAGAAGTCGATCAATACCTAAAGCAATTCCACCATGCGGAGGAGCCCCATATGTAAAAGCTTCTAACATATGTGCAAATTCTTTCTTCTGTTTTTCTTTAAGTCCAATCAGGTCAAACACTTTATCTTGAATTTTGGGATCATGTATTCTTATCGCTCCACCACCAACTTCAAATCCGTTTAATACTAAGTCATGTTGGTAAGATTTCACTTTTCCTGGATCTGTGTCTAACAGAGAAATATCCTCTTCTTTAGGAGAAGTAAACATATTATGAGACGGACCCCATTCTTCTCCAACTCCATGAAAAAAATCTTCTTTAGTCTGTTTCATAAATAAAGGAAAGTCAACAACCCAGCAGAAACCTAATTCGTTCGGGTTATTTTTATTTTTTCTAATATCGGGACAATCAACATTATATTTTTTCATCACATCATCATATTTTAACCTAGGAAATGGAATTTGAGTAAATTTTTTCTCTGGAAAAACATCGTTAATCATCTTGATTACCGTCTCTTCGATAATATTAAGAATATCTTCCTGATTAGGAAAACTCATTTCAAAATCTAATTGGTAAAACTCTCCAGGAGCACGATGAGCCCTTGCTGCTTCATCTCTAAAACAAGGAGCTATCTGAAAATAGCGGTCAATTCCCGCAACCATTAATAGTTGCTTATATTGTTGTGGTGCTTGTGGAAGAGCATAAAATTTACCTTTGTGTAATCTTGAAGGTACTAAATAATCTCTTGCCCCTTCAGGAGTAGACTTAGTCAAGATAGGAGTGGTAACATCTAAGAAGTTTTTCTCTGTAAGAAGATTTCTTATAGACTGAATTGCTTTATGTCTAGCAACCAAGTTATTAACCATGTTTGGTCTCCTTAAATCAAGATACCTATACTTTAATCTTGTTTCTTCATTTGACTCCACTTCTTCACCTAACTCTAAAGGAAGAGGCGCTGCATCTGTAATAACTTTTATTTCGTTAGCAGAAACTTCAATTTCACCAGTGACCATATCTTTCTTAACTTGATTTTCAGGCCTTTCTTTGACCTCGCCTTTTACCTGAACTACACTTTCCCTTCTTATCTCTCCCAACTCTTTAGTAAGTTTAGGATTAACAAATATTTGAGTAATTCCGTAACGGTCTCTAAGTAGAATAAAACTTATTCTTCCTTGAATTCGATGTGTTTCAACCCAACCTGCCAAAGTTACTTCATTACCGGCGTTCTCCTTTGACAATTCTCCGCATGTATGTGTTCGTAACATAATCCTGCTAGAATAAGCACTTGTTTTTATTGTTTTTGGTTTAGAAATAGAGAAATTCAGATGAAATAGAACTAAATTTGTTTTTATAATAACAACTTAATATAAAAAAAAAACATAAAAAAAAAGATGAACGTAATAAAAAAAAAAGAAAAAACGTATTTAAAATTTTTCTAATCTTATTAAAAAAGTTTATTTCTTTTTTCCTTTTTTAGGAGCAGCTTTTTTTGCAGCAGCTTTCTTTTTTGCCATTTGTTATTCCACCTCTTTATGATGAATTACTTGGAAATGATTTAGAAGTATATTAACTTTTCCTTATTAGACTTGCTGATTAATTTTCCTACATTAAAAACATTCTTCACACATTGACCTCATTTGTCGTCTTTAAACCATCATTTATTCATAGTTCAGACTTGAAAAAAGAAATTTTTCAGAACAGATAAAAATTAATAACAAATCTATGATTACTTGACACAAAAATTTCCGCTTGCCAATCTTTCAGCAGTCTTCTTTAAACCAGAGATATAACTATCAAAGTCCATTATAGGTCTTTTTGCAACACCACATTCCATTGCTGCTTTTGCAACTGCTGGAGCAACATGATAAAGTACTCTTGGATCAAACGGTTTTGGAATTATATAATCAGGACCAAAAATAAACTCTTTTCCATAAACTTCATTAACTTCTTTAGGAACCGGTTCATGAGCAAGCTTTGCCAATGACCTTACTGCAGCAAGTTTCATATTCTTAGTAATGGAAGTTGCCCTTACGTCGAGAGCACCACGAAAAATAAAAGGAAAACCTAATACATTATTTACTTGGTTTGGATAATCACTCCTTCCAGTAGCGAGGATTATATCAGGAACAGCTGATTTTCCATCATCATAAGTGATTTCAGGATCTGGGTTAGCCATCGCAAATACGATAGGTTTTTTGGCCATGGACCTAACCATCTCTTTAGTTAAAAGTCCAGCTTTAGAGACACCAATAAAGACGTCTGCACCTTTTAAAGCCTCTTCTAAAGAAAGCTTCTCTTCTTGCGCAAATTTTGCTTTATATTTATTTACATCCCTCTCTTTAGTTATTAATCCTTTACTGTCGAACATAAAGATATTTTTGATATTTAAACCTAAATCGATTAAAAGATTTGCAATAGCAATACCGGCAGCTCCGGCACCTACAAAGATTACTTTTACTTCTTCTATATTTTTTCCAGCAATCTCTAATGCATTAAGCAAGCCTGCACCAGATATTACTGCAGTTCCATGCTGATCATCATGAAAAACAGGAATTTTCATCCGTTTGATCAGTTCTTCTTCAATGTAGAAACATTCAGGAGCTTTGATGTCTTCTAAATTAATTCCTCCAAATGTTGGTTCTAAAGAAGAAACTATTTCAACCATTTTTTTAGGATCTTGTTCATTTATCTCTAAATCAAAAACATCAACATCAGCAAACCTTTTGAAAAGAACACTTTTTCCTTCCATTACAGGTTTTCCTGCTAAAGCACCAATATTTCCTAAACCTAACACGGCGCTACCATTACTTATTACTGCAACAAGGTTTCCTTTTGCTGTATATCTATAAGCTTCTTCTTGATTCTTTTCAATTTCCAAACAAGGTTTAGCAACTCCAGGAGTATAAGCTAAAGATAATTCTTCTGCGCTGGTACAAAGCTTTGTTGGCAATACAGAAATCTTTCCGGGAACAGGTTCCGCATGGTATTTTAAGGCTTTTTCTTCCATTAAATAAGAGATTAAAGAAGTGATATAAATAACTTATTATTTTCTATTGCAGAACTTCGGTTTCATTTGAACTTTCGTAAATGATAAGTAAAGTAGTCTCAATAAGATTAATAAGATCTATTACTTACTCTAATATTTTATAATATGTTCCATCAACTGTTTTGCTGGAAGATTTTTATTGCTAAGATGAATATAAAAATCTCCAGAAACCCTGGACTTATCTGCTGTAACGGCAATTCCTGCTGCATCTAATAATTCACGATCGTTATAATTATCTCCTATAGCAAGAACATTCTCTTTCTTTAACTTCTTGACATTCATAAAAGCCTTAAGACCCTTAGCTTTGGTCTGTAACTGCTTGATTCCAATATCATAAGCTTCATCATTCCAGAGAGCATAAAGATTTTTTTGCCTGGTAATTATAGATTCAATTTTTTTGACCCGCTTTTTACAGTGGATAGTGATGATGAATTCTTTCGGCTCAAAGCCTTTGATATCTTTACTTTTAACTTTTTTTAATTTTAAAAAAACATTTTTAAGAGCTTCAAAAGAATTGATATGCTGATAGATCTTACCATTAAACCACGTTGCACTGCCATTTTCGTAAGTAAGACTTACATGGCTTAATACATCAGAAAACATTTTCTGTAACATGTAAAGCCCCCGACCAGAATTGATGTTGATCTGAAAACCTAACTTCTGAAGTTTCTTTATTTGATTAATCTCTTCTTTTTGGATAACTTTAGTTTGTAAAGTCAGAATATCTCCTTTTTGTTTTATCTTTGTACCTCTGGGAACCAAGATGCCGTCAACATCAAAAACTATCAATTTTATTTTCTTTAATACTTTCTTGTCCATAAATGATAAAGGTAAGTTTTTTTGGACCATTTTATTTTCTTCCGTAAACATCCTCGATTCTTTTGATGTCTTTTTCATCGAATTTACCAAAAGAAATCTCTAAAACCCTGACCGATTTAGAATAAGCTTCAATCCGATGCAATGTTTTAGCAGGGATAAATATTTCAGCCCCTTTTTTAACAAGAATAGTTTTTTTCTCTAAAGTAACTTTAGCAGGGTTATCCAAAAATTTCCAAAACTCATTTCTTTTATAGTGATATTGCAGGGAAAATTTTTGTTTAGGCTTTATAGTTAAAATCTTAACCGTAGAAAGTTTGTTCAAAGTAAACCTTTCAAATTCTCCCCAAGGTCGTTTTTCTGAATATGGTTTCATTTTTTTATAATCTCTTTTTACAATTTCTTTTAACATTTACATGATTCAAATATATTTAATAATTTTTTTATAGGTATTGTCGCCACTCCTATTACTTGATCTGCTCCTCCATAATATATGTAAATCTTATCTCTTATTGCCACGGCACCGCAAGGAAAAACTACGTTGTCAACTATTCCTTTCTTTTCATATTTAGTTTCTGGTTCAAAAAGAGGATTGTCAGTACGGGCAATGATTTTCAAAGGATCTTTTAAGTCTAAAAGTATTGCTCCTAATCTGTAAATCTTATCTTCGGACACTCCATGATAAAGTAAAATCCAGCCTTTGTCTGTTTTTATCGGAGGGGCGGAAATCCCTACTTTTTGGCTGTCCCACCACCCTTTTCTTGGGGCAATCCAACGATACTCTTCAAGCCAATGGGTATTTTCAAAGTCAAGACTGGGAACTAAAGCAGAATCTATATCTTCACCACTCCGATGGATGATGAAATATTTTCCGGCGAGCTTTTCTGGAAAGATACAGGCATCTTTATCATCTATGTTTGGAGCTGATATTAAGACAGGTTTAGACCAATTCCATTTTTTAGCCAGGAAATCTTTTTCTGTTATCCAAGTTAAAGCTACACGGGGCGGATTTCTTCCATTGAAGGCTGTATAACACATATAGATTTTATCATCTATTTTAGTAAGCCGCGGATCTTCACAGCCGGAATTTCCACCTGGAATAAGTTTCTGTTCAAAATGTTCTCTTGGTACATAGGCTGGCTCGGGTGAGCGGTGATCTAGATGGATTCCATCCTTGCTGTTAGCGTAGCCAAAAACAGAAGTATTATCTTTCGACATAGCTCTATAAATTAAATGAACTTTGCCGGCAAGATATATCGCTCCAGGATTAAGAGTTGCTTTGGATTCCCAAGGATGTTTTGGATTGGGAATTATTAAAGGTTTTTTAGTGGCTCTTTCAAATTTTACCGGTTTCTCTTTTTTCAGAAGTTTCTTCATCAATATCGGCAAATCTATAAAAGCAAGACAGCAGGTAGTATCAGCAGCTCCGTAATAAAGATAAATCTGATTATTTTTTAAAAGAGCACCTGAAGGAAAAACTATGTTAGGAATATAGCCCATTTTTTCATAGTATTCTTCTGGAACTAAAAAGGGAGCTTTTGTTTGAGCGATTACTTTAAACGGGTCTTTTAAGTCAAGAAGTGCCGCCTCAACACCAAAAAGTCGGTTAGGAGTAAAATAATTCCTGATGTATGAATAAATTAAAAGCCAGCCGTATTTTGTCTTTAATGGCGGAGCGCCGATTTCAATGTGATCCCGAGGATTGTGTTGAAGCGGCAAGGAATATTTTTCATATTCATCATACCATCTCTTCCAATAATTTTCATCCCATAACTCTTCTTCTTTATTAAAAGAGGCCAGACAAATTTTCGCTGGAGGTCTATCAGTATTAACAGTTAATATAGTCCATAATTTATTATTTATCTTTTCTGAAAAAAGGGACATCGCTTTAGCGTTGAACGGAGTGATCAGATGTTTTTCTTCAATTGTCTTTAAGTCTTTACTGATAGCTAATCCAACTTTAATTCCGTCAGCAGTGAAAGGATATGTTGAGAGGGCAGTATAAAAAATATAATATTTGTTGTTTAATTTAGTTACACGTGGATCTTCACAGCCATATTTTTCCCAAGAATGTTCTGGAATGATGAAACGTTTACGGTCATGAAAATCAATTCCGTCATCACTTGGAGCAGTGATTCCAATATCTGAAACCATCATCCTCGTGTTAGCAAGGGAATGATAGTGCGGCAAAGAAAGTGCCCGATAAATAAGGTAAGTTTTGTTTCCTTTTTCTATTGGACATCCATTGAAAACTGCATGAGCTTCCCAGGAATGGATAGCTTTCGGTTCTAATATGGGGTTTTTTTTGTATCTTTTGACAACCATTTTATTTCCTTTTTATTATCTTGTTTATTATCTTTTTATTCTTTTCTTCTTTATAGTCTTTTTCTTTTTGAGTTTTTTTTAACTGTTGAAGTAGGCTGCTAATGAGCCAGCCAACCTCCATCTACCACTAAAGTATGCCCGGTAACAAAGTCAGAATCTTTAGAAGCAAGGAAAACGGCAGATTTACCTATGTCTGCAGGTTTGCCTACCCTGCCTAAAGGCGTTTGAGCAAGCAGACCTTCTCTTTGTTTTTTATCTTTTAACATCCCTTCCGTCATCTTAGTTTCAATTATTCCCGGAGCGATGGCATTGACATTGATGTTATATTTTGCTAATTCTAAAGCCAATTCTTTTGTCATCGCTATTACTCCGCCTTTGGAGGCACAATAATCAGAGATACTATCAAAACCGACAAAGCCGGCGATACTTGCCAGAGAAATTATTTTCCCTGATTTCTGTTTGATCATATATGGAACGGCTGCTTTAGTGCAAAGAAAAACACTTTTCAGATTAACGTCAATAGTTAAGTCCCAATCTTTTTCATCTTTGTCTGATATTGAACCGAATCTAGCGATTCCTGCATTGTTTACTAAAATGTCAATTTTCTTGAATTTCTTTATAGTCTGTTGGATTAAATTATCAACTTCATTTTTATTAGATACATCACATTTTACTGCTAAAGTTTTTGTCTTATACCTTTTCTCTAATGTCTTACAGGCTTTTTCACATTCTTTCTGATCGATGTCAGAAATGACGATCTTTGCTCCTTCCTTGGCCATCTCTTCAGCGATACCAAAACCTATACCTCTTCTGGAGCCCGTAATGACTGCAACTTTATTTTTTAATTTCATGATTTCTACCTCTTTTTTTTGTTTGTGAATTGATTATTTTTTTATAATATTATTTTTTTAA
>JAHJGQ010000114.1 GCA_018824365.1 Nanobdellota archaeon
ATTTGGACAAGCAGAAGTATTCTAGCACGCACCAGACGACACTAAGTGCTTATTGATTATTCTTTGAGCGAGGATTGCATGCCATCCAGTCTATAACGCAGTGGTGACTGGTGGTCTCGCTCAACTAGAATTATATTTGACATTTACAATTTCAAGAAGTGTTCTTCCCCACTCTAAATAATGGGGTATTAAACCCTACCAAAAAATCCCTGTTAAAATTTTTTAGTATAAATTTTTCAAGATTTTAAAATTTAATACATAAAATTTCAAAAGGAAAATATTTAGCTCAGAGAAAAGAATATATGTTAATTCTCAAAAATTAGGTTTTATTGTCCCACAACCGTGTATATTGGCTCTTAAAAAAATCTTTTTACAAATGATTCATCAAAAAACAACTTCTGATAAAGACGACAAGAAGAATAATTTACTATTTGTTAGTAGAAAAATATATAAAGAAGCGGATGAAAAACCAAAAAATGGATCACAGTTTTAAACAATTCATTCAAGAACATGACACAGTTTTAGATCCTTTAGGCAGAAGGGTTGCAAAAGTGCCACTTACACCTTTTTTTTATTCAGAAGAATTGGTGACAAAAATAAATTTAATCGCCCAATCTTATTTTAAATTATTGGAACATCTAAGTAAAAATTATGAAACATTCAAAGATTTTATCGGTTATGATTCCGACTTAGAAAAATTATTATCTAAATGTCCGGATTACGACGAAAACATTCCTTTAGCTAGATTAGACATTTTTTTGACTGAAAAAGAAGGGATCAAGATTGTAGAAGCAAATTGTGAAACTCCCGGAGGAAACGAAGAGAGTTATCATCTAGAAAAAATATTTAAAAAAAAATTTCCAGAATTAGTTGGGTCTGCTCATTCAGAAGATAGATTAAGTTTAGTTCTAGAAACTCTTATCCACAATTATCAGCAACAGATGATTAAAAAAGGATTACAGGGAGAGATAAAAGAAAAACCAAGAATAATCTTATTAGAATGGGAAAATGACATCACAAGGATTAGAGGAGAATTTGATGTTTTTCTGGATTATGCCCGCAATCAAGGTTTTGAATGTGATATAGTTCCGCCGCAAAGGATATCTTTTGGTAATTATGCTCAGCTTGATGGAAAACCAGTAGATCTTTTTTATAGAAGGTTCTTATTGAATAGTCTTCCAAAAATGATGAAAGTAGGATATGATTTTGCAATGAAAATTAACGACAGTAAAACACCGATAATAAATCCTTTTAGTTCAAATAAAGCAAATTCAAAAAAAACGCAGATTCTGTTCTCCGACCAGAACTATGAACATTTATTTCCAGAAGAACTTAAAACAGATTTAGAATTAGTCCGTAAATATATTCCAATAACTATTGACATTTCTAATCATTCAAATCTTTTCGGTATAAAAGAACAACTAAAAAAAGAAAAAGATTCATGGGTAATAAAAGGCTCTAATTCTTATTCAAGCGTGGATGTATTTATTGGTATAGATATTAATCCTACAAAATGGGATGAACTTGTCGAAAAAACGGTAGGTAACGATTTTATAGCTCAAAGAAAAATTGAATTGCCAAGAATAAACGTAAAAATGTATGATTCCAGAAAAAATGAAAATCATCAGATGGATTTAGTGTATAACGTTAATCCTTACATTTTAGATGGAAAGTTTAGTGGTTTTTATGTTAGAGCTTCTGAAGATAATTTAACTTCATTTAAAGTTGGTCTAATGGCTACTGTTCTGCCTTGTTACAAAAAATAAACCAATTTCTAACTTTAAAAAACCAAAAAACGAAGATTTTATCGTTTTTAAATTAAATTTAAGACAAAAAATGTCCTTTTCCCACATTGAAAGCAATTAAATGATTAAATTTAATATTAAAGACAAGTTTATTATGCAAAATAGAAATATTTAAATACCCATACTAGATTAACAAATTATAGAAAAATATTAAAAATATTAAAAATGATTTCAACTATTGGAGCGGAACTGGAATATCATCTCGTCGATAAAGAAGGTTATTTAATGAACATAGCACCAAGCATTCTTTCTGATCCTAGAGGAAAAGAATTTTGTTACGAATCCAGCAATGCAAGAATTGAAATTAATTCTTCGCCTTGTGAAACAATTGAAGAAATACACCAAGATCTTGAAGAGAGAATAATTAGATTAGAAAAAATCTGCGAAGAATATGGAACCATGATTGTTCCAACAGGCAGTGAGTATGGAGCCGGTTCCGGCACCCAAAAATGGACTCCCCGCTTAGAAGCATACCCTTTAATCATAGGAGAGCATTCTAACAGATTAATTAAAACAATCTCAGCCATGCATGCCCATTTATCTCAACAACCAGGCAGAGTAGTGGATCAATTTAATTTATTTACAGCTTTAGATCCAGTTGCATATGCGATCACTTCAACCTCACCATTATCTTATGAAGGAAAAAATTCATTGAATTGCCATCGCATAAATTTAGTAAGAAATTTAGCATTTAACGAGTTCCCATTACATTCACAATTATTGGATTATGTCCATTCAGTTGAAGAAATTGACGGAAGAGATAGGGAAAAGTATCAGCAATGGTCAAATCGATGGTTAATGAGATCAGGAAAGCCTATTGAAATATTTAGTTCTTTATTCAATTCCCAAAATACAGGATTTTCACCGATCAGAAAGAGAGATAATTTTGGACCTACTGGAACATTAGAAGTCAGAAGCTTTGATATAGCATCATTAGATATACTTCTTGCTGCCCTTGCGTTATACAAAGGAACTAACGACAGAATGATAAATGAAAATATTGAAGTCTCTTTTGGAAAAGATGTAAAAGATAGACAAGAATATTCATTTAGCCCAAAGAGAATCATTTTACCAAACTATCACACTTTAAAAAATTTTGAAGAGAAAACAATCAATTCAGGCATAAGATCTGATGATTTTTTTAATTATTTGACTTCAATTTTAGCTTTTGCTGAAGATGGTTTACCTAAAGAAGATAAAAAATATTTAGATCCACTTAAATTAATGCTTACTGAAAGAATGAATCCAGCAGACAAAATAATGGCTTATTTAAAATCCAATGGGCATTATGGTCCAACTTATTTCCCAGAACAAGGAGCATTAGCAACATTATATCTGAGAAATGAACATTTAAAAAGTCTAGGTAGAACCACACCATTTAATTAGCTAAAAATGTGCAGGATGTTAATTGCCCTTGGAAAAATAGATGTCAAATTCTTAATAGAAGAAATGATTTTAATTTCTAAAGACATGAACCAAATCCATGAATTTAATAAAGATAATCATGGCAATTTTAAGCACGATAATGGATGGGGAATCGCATATCTTGATCAACAAAAAAAGTGGAAAATAATCAAGTCGACAAAACCAATATTTGAAGATCCAAAAATAGAGAAAATAAAAAAGATAAAAACCAATTTAATCATCATTCATGCAAGAAAAAGCAAAAGTGAAATGTCTTTAAACAATACCCATCCATTCACTTATAATTACTTAAATGAAAAAATCTTATTTTTTCACAACGGCACATTGGAGCAGCTGATACATTTCAACAACAGATATAAATTAAAAGGCAACACTGATTCAGAACAGCTGTTTTATTCAATTTTAAGTGATTTGAAAAACAGAGATTATCTTACAGGGATTAAAAAAAACTTAAACAAATACACTAAAAAAAACGGCAGCAACATAATTTTTTCTTTAAGAGATAAATTATTTATAGCAGTAAAAGATAATGAATACCCTTTATATTTTAACATGTATCTGGGAAAAAACTCAAACCAGATTATTGTTAGTTCAGAGATTTTACCTCATTCAAAAGACTTATCGTGGGAAACCATCACTGAAAATCAAATCTTAACTCTTGATCACAATAAACACTTAATTTTAAAAGATAAAATTAAATAATAAAGCTATTTATTAAAAATAATGGAACCTTATTTTCAAACAACCCCATTTACTTGTGCAGCTTCTTCCCTTTTAATTATTCTTCACCATCTGAATCCAGAAATTGAATTGAACCGAGAAAACGAATTTGATATCTGGCAAAAAACCACCAACCTTCCAACAAGAGGTTCTTCAATATATGCTTTAGCCAATTATGCTAAAAAACTCGGCTTAAATCTTCAAATAATCGTTGAAAAAAAAGAATATGAATTCCCAGACTATAGATTTTATCGATATACAAAAGAAGATATTGAACATGCTGCTTTTTCCTCAGAGCTGCATAAAAAGCAAGCAGAAGAAAACAAAATAATTATTAAAGAAAAAAAGATTGTCATTGAAGATATTAAAAAAGAATTGATGTCCAACAACATATTGCTGCTTAGGATAAATGCAAAGCCAATCAGAAATACAAAAAGAAATACCTCCAATTACATTGTAGTACATGGTTATTCGGAATCATCATTCCAAATAATCGATCCTGCTTTGGGAGCTCTTTCTATATCCGAAGAAATAATGAAAGAATCCTTTGAATCACTAGAAACTAAAAAATATAGAGATCATCGCATGATTGTATTTAAAGAATCTTAAAATCATAGGATGCAAAAATAGCTATAGTGCCATTCATTGATTGACTAAAATCAATGGTTTTCTGGCTATTTTTTGCATAATAAGACAAACAAGAACAAGTATTACCTTTTCTGAAGAAAAAACTTAACCAAATAGCCATGAATAACCAAAAAGGCAGAAGGAACAGTTCTTTTCAAAGAATAAAGAAAGATTAAATTAGTAATTTTTACACAAAAACGAAATATTTAAAAATAGATTCACACCAATATTTATAGGAAGAATGAAGAAAGTAGATTGATTAACGCTTTCTTTTAGTATTAAAATGGGAAAAATACAACCAGATAAAATAGAAACAGACAAAATGGACAATATAAATGAACTTGAAAATTGGATTAAAATAGAAAGAAAACACTCTTTGACACATCTTCAACATGCATCACCCCAAGATTCAGCTAGTCAATGTTCCATAATTTATCTTGATGATTGGAGACAAAAAGCAAATGAACCAGAATTGAAAGCAGTAGAATATTTTAATGAAGATAAATTATATTGTTCTGGTGGAACTATCGAAGACAGATGCAATGACTACAGGCCTTTTTCAGAATGGTCAGTAAAAGAAATCTCTGAACCGCGTAACGAGGGAACTTATGGAGTTCCTGAACCAAAAACACATTATACAATCAACATTACTCTTGATGGGTTATATAGGGTAGAAGAGATCATCAACTTTGTTGAAAGAAAAACAGGGAAAAAACCGATGAGTGCACCACGTACATATACAAATTTCAAGAGAAAAATTGGCAAGGTCACATTGATTTATGAAATAGAAAAAAGTGTTTATCATGTAAATATACCTGATGTAAGCTTAGAAAAAAATAAAATATCTCCTCATGTGCGATTTTAAGATGTGTCGAATGTTTATAGCTTCTGGAAACTTGGATATGAATTTACTTATAGAAAGTATTGCAAATGTAGCTAAAGATCAAAATACAATCCATGAGCTTAATAAAGAACTAGGCCCGGGCAGTTGGACACATAGAGATGGATGGGGCATCGCATATTTAAACGAAGCAGGAGAATGGGTTATTAAAAAATCAACTCAAACAATCTATGAAGATGATTTAATTGAAGAGATTAAACAAATAAAAACCAATCTTGTAGTCTTGCATGTCAGGAAAAAGATGGGCAGTGAAATTTCTTTGAATAATACCCACCCTTTCATAATAGAAAGAGATGGACAAGAACCACTAATTTTCTGCCACAATGGTTTTATTGACGAAGAGATAACATTTGACTCTTCATTTTCATTAAAAGGCGAGACTGATTCAGAAAAATTATTTTACTCAATTTTAACTTATTTGCATAAAGATAACATAGAAAAAGCAATCCGAAAAAATTTCAAGAGATATCAAAAAATTACAGGCACAAACATAATCCTCTCTTCTAAAAACAAAGCTGTTATTGCAATAAGAGAAAATCACTTTCCGAATTACTATCGGATGAAAATAGGAAAAACGAAAGATATGGTCGTAATAAGTTCAGAAGAATTGAAAAGCCTTCCTCACCTAAACTGGCAATCCTTAGAACAAGGAGAAATCTTAAGTCTAGACCACAACACTTTGGAAATTTCCGTAAGTAAACAGAGAAAAACAATACACCAAAGGATCAGTATTTTTTACAACAATTTAAAAGAAAGTAAATATATCCCTATTGAAAAACTATTGAGAGGTCTTTCCAATGGAAATTAAGATTTATACAACACCAACATGCCTTTGGTGTGAAAAAGCTAAAGAATGGTTTAAAAAAAAGAAATTGAAGTTTACAGAACTAGATATCACTGAAGAAACGACTTACCGTACTGAAATTATCGAAAAAACAGGACAACTAAGTATCCCGGTGATTGAAATTGAAGGAAACATTATCGTCGGCTTTGACGAAAAAGAGATAGAAGAAGTGATAGAAAAAGCTAAACAAAAAAAATAATAGATTCATCAGACAATATTCAAATAGTATAATTACAATACTTCATCTAGGCTTTTGCTCTTAAATATAATTTTATACAAGCCAGTTATCAAAGGTAGGTCCAAAGCTAATTTTACATTAAGATCAATCGCTTTTTCCAAAGCAGTAACTCCTTCTACAATCATACTCATTTCCTCGATTATATCACTTGCACTTCTCCCTTTTCCAATCTGTTCGCCAAAATACCTATTACGAGAATGTTTACTGGTGCAAGTCACAATTATATCTCCAATGCCAGCCAGTCCACAAAAAGTATCTTCCTGAGCTCCCAACTTATTTCCAATTCTCTTAATTTCTTCAAGACCTTTAGTAATAACAAAAGCCTTGGTATTATCGCCCATCTTTTTTCCGTCTAAAAATCCAATAAAAACGGCCAAGATATTTTTTAGGGCAGCACTTACTTGTACTCCGATTAGATCATCACTTAAGTCAACTCTTAAATGATGAGAATGAATTACATTTTTTATTTTATCTCTTTCTTCCGAAGGAGGGCCGGCTAAGACTATTCCACTAAGCATATCTTTACAAACTTCTTCAGCATGAGTTGGTCCATAAAGACAATAAATATTATTAGGAACTTTTTCTTTTATAGCATCACTCAGCAACTTTCCATTAGCAAACCCTTTAGAACAGATAATCAAAGGCTGGTTTGAGAGATATCTTTTAGCACTATCGATAGTTATTTCAACTTTATCGGAAGGGACAACTATCAAGACCAATTCGCTCATAGGTAAAACTTCTTCCATCATTGAAGAAACAAAAATATTCTCTGGCAATCTAGCTTCAGGCAATAATTTACAAAACCTTTTCTCCTGCATTTCCTCTGCTTGTTCTGCAAAGAACTCCCAAATTTTCACTTCATTGTCTTTCCTTGCCAGATGTACTGCTAAAGCACTTCCCCAAGAACCACCGCCTAAAATTGCAATTTTCATAGAAATTTTCAAAATATAACCACTTTAAATTATTTATGGATTTATTATTGGATTTATTATTGGTTTACAACAATTTTTCCGATTATCCCAATCACAATCCCATCGGCATAAGTATACACTCCCGGCTCATCGATTTTCCAATGAAAACTTTCCTCAGGATATAAAAAACCACTATTCATAATATTTATTTCACGTAAACCCATCAGTAATGCTGGTAATTTTTTACGCTTATTTTTCCAAGAAATTTCTTGATTTACATTGATTACAACCTCACTAGGTTCAATACCTTGATCAGTTATCAAGACTTCAATGATTTCTGAGTTTTGATTTTGATTTTTCTTTTCTACAAAACTTTCACTAACTAAATTTTCATTAATCTGGTTCTCTGTTATTGAAGTTTCTGTTATTTGAGTTTTTATTATTGGAATATCTGTGATAGGATTTTCCAGTGTGTTTAAAAGATCTAGATTTTTTCTTTCCAGAAGATTGTTGTAAAAGGGGACAAGAATAAATTTATCTTCTAAATCACTTTGTGCAAAAATCTGTTTGGCAGTATAATCATTATCATAATACATGAATAATTTAGTTCCAGCCAGAACATTTACACTTAATAAGAAAAACAAAATTACAAATATCCATTTTTTCATAATTACACCTTATCTGACTACTTAATCAATCTCAATTTATGTTGCTGCTTAGTTTCATAATCATAAAGAAAATCGATTGAAAGAGTAGTGCTATATGAATTTTGGCCTTTTAAGAGATGCTTACATATGATTACTGCTTCTTGCTTTTCCCCACTAAACTTCACACTCTTCTCTCCTTGATCTCCAGTAAACTGGCAGGAAATATCTTCGCTGCCTAAACGTGCCTGTCCTAAAGTCACAGAATTTATTTTTCCACTGCCAACATTTTTTAACATAATTCTAAATTCAACATCAGCATTTGGAGAAATGATTTCTTCAATTTCCTTAACTGCTAAAGGTGCGCCTTGACCACTATAAGACTTTTTTCCTTCTACTTTACATCCCGAATCATAAACATCATAAAAGTTAGGAGATATACATACAGTGTCCACAAATTCCACTTTTGAACGATATTTAGCCATCAGAAAAAAATTCGCTGTATATTCTTCAGCATTCTGAAAAAGTTGCCCTGCCGTACCGTCAAATTCAATAAATGTCTTATCTCCAGAAGGGTTAGCTAAATTTCTCCCTTCTAAAAAATTAATATTCTGTTCAAATGGATAGACTTGAAAATATTTTTCATCAATCCCAACAATATTTATCCTGCCGTCAGTAATATCATAAGCAGAAGGATTATCTACCTCAACAACAATCTTAAAATTAGAGTTAGGATAGATTTTTTCAGGCGGAGCATTATCCAATAAACTTAACTTTAATTCTGCCACACCCTGCTTAAAATTATACTGTCCAGCTTTATCACCTACACTTGAACTTTTACAGCCAAGAGTAGAAATAACCAAAGCGATTAGAGAAATAATAATAATCTTATTAATAATCTTACGAATACAAATATCATCATAAATATTTTTATTTAATCTCATGATGTCAACACCTTCACTTCAACATCAACTTCTTTTTTAATTAGATAATCATATACTAGCTCAGCTTCAAATTCCCTATAAATATAATCTTCCGGATTTTGCAATTCTGAAGGCAAAGTTTTGATAAAACATGTTGGTAGATGAATCTTTTCTTTATAACTTGTCTTTATTGGAGGAATAAAATAATTATTGCCGCTCATACAAGATGACTTATCTACTTCAAAACCAATCAATCCAATTAGATAACTCTTGATTGCTAAAATTCTTCCTGAACCAGTATTTTCTATAGTAGAAGATAATATCAAACCACCCTTGCCTTCAATTATTGGGTTCTCTAAAGGATTGCCAAAAGCAAAATTAAGATGTGCAAAATCTGCCGGCGCCTGCGATAAATAATTTTTCCCAGGAAAATGTGCTTTCATAATATCTGAAACCAGCGCTTTTTTCTGTTCCGGACTTTTAGTACCGATAAAAGCTCGCTGTAATCTAGATTTAGTATTCAGGTTTAAGAATTTAGCTTCATAAACTAATTTATAAGTACCATTAAGGTTTTCATTGGGAACACAAACTATAGTTGTTTGAGCTGTATCACCTACTGAACTTAACAGTTTAACATCTTCACCAGCCCCAAGCGGCTTGCCTGAAATATTTTTATCTTTCTGTTCAAAACGACAAGAAACTTCAAATTCAATTTTTTGTTTTCGAGGATTCTCTATATTCAGCTCGATCGGATAATTGATCTTAAGATCTTCACCAACCTTACGATAAGTAGTCTTAGGAAAATATTCGCTTACTTTAAATTCCGCTTTAGTAGGCTTTTTAATAGTAGGATCATTAATACCTTCAACATTCAGTTTTTCCTGCTCTTTCTTCTGCTTCTGTTCTATCTTACATTTCTCAAACTCAGCCGTTCCAGACTTAATTTTTTCAATATTTTTACATATATAATTTAATTCTGATTCTTCCTGCCTTTTATCTACACACGCTTTTACATTTGTCGGTTCACTGAACATGCAGGCAAAGTTTGATATTGCTGGATTTTCTTTTTGAGGTATTTGCCCTTCAACATCTTTTTTAGCCTGAAGGAATTCTTCCGGTCCTGGAACAACTGACTTAGATGCAGCATAAGCATCTGGAACAACACCAAAAGTCAAAATTGAAAATATGTAAACAATTCCTATTATTTTTGCTAAAGAGATAAAAAAATTTTCTTTCTTAGTTGTAAATAATCCTAATAATCCCCACCATGGTGTAAAGAGAATAAGAGTTTGTATTAAAGGGGTTAAAGGCAGATTAAATGTTTTTGTCAGCAAAGGAACAAGACCTAAGTCTAGAAAGAAGAACAAAACAGGAACAAGACCGACGAGTTCTCCGCCTGCACCTTCCAAAAAAGCACCATTATGCGATATTTTCTTAGCTATACCATGAGCAACCATTCCTACAAAAACAATTGGTGGAAGAACATAAAACAATATTTGAGGATCAGTTACCCCTCCAAAAAAAGTGTACCAAACCCAAAATATAGCTGTGATGATAATACCTTTACCTTTAAAGATAAATACAGAAGAATAGAATAAAAAAATAGTCGCTATAAGTAAAGCAATAGTGAAATTTCCTAAATATTCGTTAAAGAAAAATGAAATAAACCCAGCTATGAAAAGAATAAAACCAGGATCGGAAATAGCATCAACAAAACTTGAACCGGCTGTTGCTGCAGCTCCCCAAGCTAACCCTTTTGCACCTGAAGCAGCAGTCTCAACACCACTTGCAACAGTTCCAAGTGCAGGAGCTGCTTTTATACTAGCTAATTTCACACCAGAAGCAACTTTCTTACCTACATCAACAGATACATCTTTCCAAGCCATTTAACATCCTCTTTTTTAAAATACAATCTAAAACATAATAATACCAATGATACTTATGATAATATGTAAGAATATAAAAATCCCTACCTATAAAAAACTTACTACCAATATTCAGTAAAGGAACATAGGTTAATATCAAAATCAATTAAAAAATCCAATCAAAAAACCTAAAAAAAATATTAAAAAATCACTTGATCAGGTCAATCTTAACTTCCCTGACATCTAAAGTCTTCTTAGGTTTTATCTTTAAAGAATTGGCCCCTTGTACTACATCTCCACTTAAATCAAGAGTATATGAAACTTCTTTGGTATCAAAATATCTAACATTACCATTAAAAACAATCTCACCAAACTTACTGGCCACAACATCAACAAAATTCATTGTAAGACGTGCCCTCTTCTTATCATCTTTAACATCATTATAATCTTCATAAGATAACTCAAAATAATACGCAGGAAAATCAACTTCATTTAATTCTGATTCAATAACTACATGAGATAATAGATAAGTACCCTTTTCGGTATAGAAAACAATTTGATTTTCCCCTTGATAGATACTATCTGAAGAGAATTCAATAGGCACCATCGCTAAATCACAGTCTGGAACACCTGAATAGATTGTCTTTTCATTAATGGTGATTAATAATTTCCCCACTTCATTAAACTTACAGTTCGGCTGAAATTTAAGGACAACTTTCTTAAGATTCTTCATTTCAGTCTCAGAAATCAAAAATATATTTTTAGAAGACTGTGCTTCTACGCTTGTAACATCCGCTACAACTTTTATCTCTTTTAAAGAAACATCATTTGTAGCCCAGAATGCTAACCCTGGAGAAGAAATAGAAAAAGTAAATGAATTCATCTCTTTAATTAGATTTTTAGGGATCTTGACGACTTTAGCATCTCCATCTTTGACTTCCGCGCTAAAAATATCTTCATCATTAAGCTTAATAATTAATTTACCTTCAGCACTACCATCAACATTAAAACTTAAAAGAAAAGTTTCAGTATTCTTAAGATCTGGAACAACAAAACTAAGTTCGCTTGTTTCCTCAGAAAAAACCCCTTTTTTAGCATAAGCAAAATTCTTTTCTGCCAATACTTTTGCTTCAGTTCTGGTAAAGATATTAATTACAGGTAAAGGATGTTCTATCTCTTTCTGTGCAAGATAATCGATCCTTCCGGGAGATACAGTTAAAAGATTTTTTATCGGGACTGCTATGTCTATATTTTTATTAGAAACGACAGTTTCATTATCTCCATCAAGAAGTTTAGCCCTTTCCTGTGGAGGGATCAAAATTATGAACATTACAATAAAACCAGCAATTATCGCAAGCAATACAGCTGCGCCAGCAGCTGACTGACCTCTTTTCAATTTCCCATCTATCAATTTTCCTCTCATCTCTTCTAAGAAAATTTTATAATATTTAAAATATTCTGTTTTAAGAACTATAAGAACCATAAAATAAACAAGTGAAGAATGATTAAAAAGCCACAATAAGCCATTATACAATTATTAAGATTATACAATTATTAAGATAAAAGAATACAAACCACCATATAAGTCCTCTATTGTCCCGAAACTGGTTCGCATCACGAAACTAATTCGTCCCACACTTCTTTAGGAGTTTTATAATGAAGGCTCATGTGGAGCCTCTTTTCATTATAATGCTTAATGAAGTCATTAAGCGAAGAAAATGTGTTTGTA
>JAHJGQ010000115.1 GCA_018824365.1 Nanobdellota archaeon
AGAGAAACTGCACAAGAACAACATCAAGCATCTTATCAGGACAACTGAAGGATTGACGAGATTAGGTGAAGATCTCTCTGAGAAAGTTCAGAAGTACAAAGCGATGGCGGAAGAGAAAGGGTATGAGTTTTGATGATTTTTTTTACTCATCCGCTTTTTTATTATTTTTTCTATTTCATTTAGCTTAATCAGCAAAATATTTATAAAATAGTATGGTTTACCTATACTAAATATGAAAAATAAGAAAACTATTAAAGAGCTTTTCTTTGACTATCCTACAAAACAGTGGCATTTTGAGCAGCTTTTGAAGGAAGCTGGGTTAAGCAGAGCGCAAACTAATGCATGGATCAAAAAAATAATGAAAGATAATCTTATCAAGCGTGTTAAGCCTAAAAGCAAAATGCCGTATTATATCGCAAAATACGATTCTCCAGAGTACATCTCTGCAAAAAAATTGTTTGCTCTGGAAAAGTTTCATTCCAGCGGATTTTTAAGCCATCTGTTATCATTGCAACAAGCTGAAGCAATAATCATTTTTGGCAGCATCATCCGCGGAGATTGGCACAAGGAAAGTGATATCGATCTTTTTGTTTACGGAAATGCAGATGACTTGGAATTAGGGAAATACTGGATAAAGTTAGGGAGAGAGATACAGTTTTTTGGCTGCAAAGATAAGAAAGAACTTAAGAAATACAACCCTGCTTTATTAAAAAATATTCTTAAAGGATATACTATAAAAGGAAGCATACCCGATTTAGAGGTGAAAATCAGTGCCTAAAGAAATTACACCGGAAGAAGCGTACGATAAATGTACAGCTGATGGTAATTTTATCTTTAATCTGGAACTTGATCTAGATAGGGTTAAGGTCATGCTGGAAATTGCTGAAGAACAATTGCAGGCGGCTAAAAGTTTAGTTCAGAAGAAATTATGGAACTCTGCTTACAAGATGCACTACGATGTCATGCATTTATTGGTGGAGACATTTCTTTTATGTAGTAAAGTAAAATCAAAGAATCATCTGTGCTTATTTGCTTATCTTTGTGTGAAATATCCCCAATTGGAATTAGGCTGGAACTTTTTTGAAAAAATACGCACAAAAAGAAATGGGATTATGTATTATGGGAGTCCGGTAAACGATAGAGATTGGAAAGAAGCAGCACTTCAGTTCCAATTATACATCAATCTGTTGAAGAAAAAAATTGAGGAAAGAATCATAGAAATTTGTTAAAGTTTTTTTTCCACAATCTACTCAATCTCAAACCTGAGGATAGCGGCAATCCCGCCTAACTCTTTTAATTGTATACCTTCTCTCGTTTCTGTAGAGATTATCTTAACGACTGAACCTCCAGCCTGGGCTTTCTCTTCCAATGAAAAGATTTGATCTTCAGGAAGATTTTCCGACAATAACAAGATATCGATTGCATTCATCTCTAAAGCTTTTAAGGTTTCTTTTTCTCCGTAAGTAACTTTTTTAGGGTTTTCTAACATCTTATTAAAAAAATCCTGTACCGATTTTTTTTCTATAGCAACTTCTTCCTCTGCCAATAAATCTTCAGATTTTTCCAATAGTTCCTGCAGTCCAAAGTCGCCTGTATAAGAAAGATCTTTTGTACCAATAATCTTTTTCTTTACATCTCCGGTCAAATAATCTTTATTGATAAAATCGTTGACGGTTATACCGGGTCCTCCAATAATTATACCCTTTAAATTATTTCCTAGAGGTAAAAATTGTTCTTTCATGTACTCAGCAATTTTTTTGAAATGATCTTTATAAGCTCCTTCCCGGAGACGGGCGTAACGAGCTGCAGATTGTCCTCCTGCTTTTGTCTTCCCCGGAACTTCGGAATGTGTTTTCTGTAATGGAACAATTGTTTTACCTTTCAATAAAGCAATATTTGCATCCCTTCTGTCTAAAACAACTAACCCATAAACATTATGTTCTACAATCATCTCTTCAAGAATGTCGGTAATGAAAGATTTATCACAACGATAAATGCGAATATTTAAAGGAATGGGGGGTTCGATGCTCCATATTCTCATATCCTGTTTTCCTTCAGATGCAGCTATATTCCCAGAAAATATTGCTAAGCCATTCGGCGGAGTTTTGGAAAAATTTCTGAGATGCTGGATCATCTTTTCCAATGCTGCCTGAACATTTTTACGTGTTGAGGCAGATTTTATATTTGAAGCAGTACCTTGTTCTTCAGCAAGATGGTTTATTATCTTGCTCATCTCATAACCTTGTGGAACATAAACAGAAACAAATTCTGTGTGTGGAGCCTTATGGCTCTTTAATTCTTTGATTTGTTTTTTGAAGTGCAATTTTTCTGTTGCTGTAAGTGCCATGTGAAAAGAAGTGTTGTTGTTGATTTATAAAGATTTGGGGGATTATTAGATATCTAAGCTGATTCTTATTTTTTTTGTGATATCTTCTTTTTTATTTATCTTACTGGTGTCAAAAGTGATTACTTTGTGTCCTTTCTCTTTGGCTTCATTTAAGCAAACCTGAAATATCTCTGCATCAAGATTTTCCCGAATCTTTTTCTTGGAATACTTCTTTTTCTTCAGCCTTCTCTCCAATTTCTTCAAATCGGAACAAGTTATTATTATACAAAGATCAACTAATTTTTGCGGTAATAAATGAGCAATATGAGAATCAACAATCAATCCTTTCTCAACTTTTTTGACTTTCTCTTTAACTAACTTTTCAAACTTTTTCAAATCAACATCATAGCACTGCTTGGAACGATTATAACCAATAGAAATATCTTTGTAATGGTCATGCAGATCTAATCGGGAAAAATGAAGTTCTTTTGCTAATAATCCAGCTAGTTTAGATTTGCCAGTAGCGGGGGAACCGGAAATTGAAATGACGATATTGGACATTATTATTCTTTTCTTTTTACTGCAGTTGGTACTTGTTTTTTATTTTTATTTGGATGATTGAAAACATGTTTATTAACGAGAATTTCTGCAATCAATATCAAGAGGAAAAAAACAACGGCAAAACCGATCAAAGTCAATAGATCTAACCATATTGCTTCAAATGAGGAATTGAAAAATAAAAGTTCTCTGATTATCTTTTCTGAAATGACGAATGGGTTAAAATAAGTGATTTTTCTTACTGCAGTTGAAACGCTTTCTAATGGTAAGATGACTCCTGATATCAATAGCAAAAAGCTGCCTAATGATATTGATGCCAATATTCCTGTCTCTTCAGATTTGAAGAGATATCCCATACCCATACCTAAGAAAGAAAATACCGAAGAAGATACTATCAGAACTAATCCTATCAGAAATATGACGGACAAGTTATCTTTCAGGAAGAATAATGATATGCCTAAGATAATCAAGATTTGTATCATTGTAATTACCATGTTGGTAAGATATATGGAAATGATGAATGTTCCTTTTTTTAGAGGGAGAAAATAGTTACGGAAAAAAGCTGGGCTGTTCTTTTCCATCATCACTAAGCTTGTTCCTAAAAGAAGTGAGGAAAACATGATCACTATCACTAAAAGTGCAGGAAATATATAACTTAAGAATGAAACCGGCTGGCCAATTTTTTCTATCTTTGTAATCAATGGTGCCGAAATTGTTTCTTCTGTTATCTTCTGTGCTTCAAGATTTGCCTTGATTGTTCCAAGGCCGCTTTCAACACTTTCAATGGCAGTGATACTTTGTTTAATAGTATCGGTTGCAGAATTAAGTCCTAAAGTTGATGCGCTGATTTTTTCGGATGCTGCAGATAGTTTAGCTTTATTGGTTTCTAAATCATCTTCCAGGGAAGATATCAAAGATGATATGCTGTCAAAACTAACTGTTTCATTTCCACTTAAAGTATCTAGTGTGTTTGTCAATGTTGTATTGGTTTCACTTAGCGTATTTTTTATCGGCGTCTTTTCTGCTGAAGTTAGATTAACATCATCAATTGCTGCAGCAGCATCATTTATTTTAGAGATGCTTGTCTGGATACCAGCTGAGATATTTTCTTTAAGTTCAGTGAGGGTTGCTGTATTGTATGTAGATGTCGTGGCAGTTAGATTAATGCCAGCCAGATTAGCCCTGATTGTTTCAGTAGAACTTGAGGCGGAAGTGCTTTTTCCTTTTATTGAATTGAGTTCTTCTATTCTTTTGTCAATGTCTATTTTCGCTTGGGTAATCTTGTTAAGAATGTCTTGAGTGAGTTCCTGAGAAATCTGTTGTGATTTAAGGTTGAATTTACTTGCCAAAGTTTCCTGTATCATATATACAAGGTTGATTTTACTTGGATCAAGATAAAAAGTCACTTCTTTAGGTTTGTTTTCTGTGATCTTAAAGCTCTCTGGTACTGATATGCAAGCGTGAATAAACCCTAGCTTAATATCTTCAATACATTCGTCAATAGATACTTCATATTTTACAATCTTGAATTCCTGTTCCTGCAGAGTGCTCATAAACGTGTTGACGTCTTCAGTAAATGAATCGGAATAAACTCCAATATTTAAGCCAAACTGAGATGAAGTGCTGTATGATAATCCAAGGATGAGAATAATCAATAAAGGTGCAAAGATTACTACTAAAGCAGAACTTTTTGATCTAATAAGTAATTTTAAGTTCTTTTTAGTAAGTAAAATTAAAGGATTCATCCATTACACCTCTTTTTTTGTAATCATCTAGCCAATATAATGATTTATCAAACATTAAAACATAAATATTGAAATAATCATCAAGGTAATCTCGTGACCTTTTCTTCAGGTTTTCTTTCTTCTAGTTTTTCTAAAGCAATTTTTTCAAATATTTCATTCAAGGAAGGCTTACGAAGATCCAAGTCGTGCAAGTAAAGATTTTCTTCTTCAATTATTTTTAAGAGACTATTTACCATCACTTTAGTATCTTTTGGATGGACTACCAGATAATGTCCTCGGTCAATGATATTTTCTACCGGAAGGGTCTTTAGGATAGAGATCATTCTTTCTTTATTCTCTCCTGGACTGAGACTGATGGTAAAATCTTCTTTGAGGAAAGGTTTTCTGATATCTTCTATAAGACCATTGTCTATGACTTTTCCTTTATGGATTATGATAACTTTGTTGCATATCTTTTCAAGAAGATCCAACTGGTGTGTAGCGAGGACTAAAGTAACGCCTTGTTTGTTAACTTCTTGTATGAAGTTCATTATTTCACGCTGTAGAATTATATCTAAATCTCCTGTTGGTTCATCTAATAAGAGGATTCTTGGTTTATGTACTAAACTGCATGATATGTCAAGTCTTTTTTGCATCCCTCCTGAGAGTTGTTCAGCCAGCTTTTTGCGATGCGCGTATAACTCTGTCGCGTTCAATAAGCTGATGATATTGTTTCTAAGTACTGGTTTCTTTATACCATATAACTGGCCAAAATGGAGCATGTTTTCAACTACTGAAAGTTTAGGATAAAATGAGTTGTGTTGTGGTGCATATCCAATCAATTTTTTTATTTTATCTAATTCTTTTGATAAGCTTCCTTGCTTACCAGTAGCTCTAAAAGAATGAAGAACTTTTCCTGAGCTGGGCTGTATGAATCCTGAGATGAGATTTAATAATGTTGTCTTACCGCTTCCTGACTGGCCGACCACTCCTAAGATATCTCCTTCTTCGATGCTTAGATTTACATCTTCCAGAATAATATTTTTACCAAATCTTTTACTTACCCCTTTTAACTCAATTAATTTCACGTCAGTTTAGAATGACTTTTTGTTTATAAATGTTGTGGGGAATGAGAGGAAACTAAAATGTTTTTTTGTACTCATTTACATGATGATTTGCACATGATTTTTGAAGGATCTTTCTTCAAATAAATTTTATAATTAAAGTAGATAAACAAAACTAATAGATGACACTTAAACCTGATATAAACATAAAACATAAAACATCACAATCTTTATATAGAAAACATCGATTTGAGAGTAATATGATGAAGTCGTTTAAAGAAATATATGAGAACAAATATAAAGTTTTATTGATTATCCCTTTCTTAATCTTAATTCTCGCATTATTGCAGATTGGGATGCAGTATTCTTTTACAGGTGAGTTTGTTAATAAAGGAATTACTCTTAAAGGTGGTTCAACAATCACTATTACTAAGACTTCAATTGATGTTAATGAACTGGAATCGTTCCTCTCTAATAAATTTCCTAAAGCAGACATAAATGTTAGGACATTAACTATTGCCGGGAAAATTGTAAGTATCGCTATTGATTCTGATGCGCAAGAAAATGAAGAAATTGATGTCTTGCTAGAGTCAATCAAAGAAAAAGAAAATTTAGATAAAGATGATTATAGTATTGAAGTGATGGGCTCATCATTAGGTAAGAGTTTCTTTAAACAAACACTTATCGCTTTGTTGATTGCATTCTTATTAATGGGCGTAGTTGTTTTAATCTATTTTAGGTCTTTAGCTCCTTGTCTTGCTGTCATGTTAGCAGCTTTCTCAGATATTGTTGTTACTTTGGCAATTTTTAATCTGACTGGAATAAAGCTTAGCACTGCCGGCATTGCTGCATTTTTAATGTTAATTGGATATTCTGTTGATACGGACATCCTCTTAAGCACTCGTGTATTAAAAAGAAAAGAAGGTTCAGTCATGGAAAGGATTTATGGAGCGATAAAAACCGGTCTTACTATGAGTACAACTACTTTAACTGCAGTTCTGGTTGCATTAATTTTTGTGGAAAGTGATGTGATTAAACAGATAATGACTATTTTGTTTATCGGTTTATTAGTTGATTTAGTAATGACCTGGATTCAAAATGTAGGTATCTTAAGATTATATTTGGAAAGAAAAGGAAAGAAAAAACATTAAGAAGATGAAAACAACACTAAAAAATATATTTACTAATTGGAGAGTCATTATCTTACTTATTTTTCTAGTTTTTTCTGTAGTTGCTATCCAGCCGCATGTGTTTGGAAATGAAGGGGCGACGATAAGAAGTGTTGCGTACAATTCTTCTGCTTCAATAGTAGGAATGCAAAACCCTTCTGCAAAATCAACACCATTAGCAAAAGAAAAGATTTTATCGATAAATGGAAACAAAGTGTTGCACTCAAGTGATTATTATAGTTTGACTTCTTCACTTAAAGACAATAGAACTACAATAATCGAGACCAATAAACAAATATATAATTTAGTTAATTCTGCAGATGAAAAAGGTAAAGTTAATCTGGGCCTGAAAGTTTATGATACTCCTAGTTCTAATTTAAGAAAAGGGTTGGATTTAGAGGGAGGAATAAGAGTTTTATTAAAACCTGCCGAAAGAATCTCTCAAGACAATTTAGATGTAACTATTGATAATTTAAGAGAACGTTTGAACATCTATGGGCTTAGTGATATAGTAGTAAGAGAAGCTTCTGATTTAGCCGGAGAAGATTATATTTTAATTGAGATTGCTGGTGTAACTGAGGAAGAGATTAAAGACCTTCTGGCAAGACAAGGTAAATTTGAAGCAAAAGTAGGGAATGAAACTGTTTTCTTCGGCGGGAAAAAAGATATAACTTATGTTTGCAGAAGTGCGGATTGTTCTGGTATTGATCCTCGAAGAGGTTGTTCAAAGTCGGGAGAAGGATATGCATGCAGTTTCTTTTTTTCTATAACATTAAGTCCTGAAGCTGCAGAAAGACAGGCGAGTGTAACCGATAAATTAACCGTAATTAGTGAAAATGGTAATGATTATCTCAGTGATGATTTAGCATTATTCTTAGATGATAAAGAAGTAGACCGCTTAAAGATTGGTGCGGAGCTTAAAGGCAGTTCTACTACAAATATTCAGATTTCTGGTTCCGGTCTTGGTTTGACACAAGCGGATGCAGTAACTAATACTTTACAGAACATGAAAAAACTGCAGACTGTTTTGATCACCGGAAGTCTGCCAGTAAAATTAGAAGTTGTTAAAATGGATACTATCTCCCCATCATTGGGGAAAGAGTTTCTTTCTAATGTTGCTTTAGTTGGATTACTGGTAATGATTGCTGTCGTTGTTGTTGTTTCTATCAGATATAGAAAAATAAAGATAGTTGTTCCAATGGTTTTAACATTACTTTCAGAGATAGTCTTAATTTTAGGTTTTGCTGCTTTGGTTGGCTGGAATTTAGATTTAGCGGCGATTGCAGGAATAATTCTTGTCGTCGGAACCGGTGTTGATCATCTTGTTGTAATTACAGATGAAACAATTAAAGGCGATGTTGTTTCAGACTGGAAGAAAAAGATTAAAAATGCAATGTTCATTGTGATGGGCGCTTATTTTACTACTTTTGCGGGCATGTTGCCTTTAATGTGGGCAGGCGCAGGACTGTTAAAAGGATTTGCGTTGACAACTATTGCGGGACTCTCTTTTGGAGTTTTGATTGCAAGACCCGCATATGCTGCAATAGTTGAAATCTTGTTAAGAGATTAATTAAGCGATTAAATTTGTAAAAAATCAAACCTAAAAGAAGTTTAAAAAATAAAGAGATAGTAAATGCAAGAAATTTTTTTAAATGATCAAAATCATAAAAAAGCTTTTATCCTAATGATTGCTTGTACTTTATTTACTTCTATAGGTCAATTACTTTGGAAATTAGGGATAGTTAAGATTAATTTTAGTTTACCTTTAAGTCTCTTAAATTTTCCTTTTCTATTAGGTTTTGTTTCTTATGGAGTTGGTGCAAGTTTAATGATTCTTGCTTTTAAAAATGGCGAATTGAGTATTCTATATCCTCTTATAGCAACAAGTTATGTATGGATAAGTATTTTTTCGCCTTTATTATTCTCAACGGATTCTATGAACATCTGGAAATGGTCAGGAGTGTTCATGATAGTGTTCTCAGTAAGTTTGCTTGGTTGGGGCAGTTCTAAAAAAGATAAAAAAGACAAAGTAAACAAGTACAAAGTAAACAAGTTAAACAAAATTGATAAAATAGATAATGAAGATTTAGTCGGTGAATTAAATCAGTCAATGAGATTGGATGAATCAGAAGAATTAAATAAATTAAATGAATTAGATGTTTTAGAGGGAGTAAAAATTGATTAGTTCATTATCATTGATTTTTTTGTTATGTGCGACACTTCTTGGTGCAATAGCCACTTTAATCCTGAAGAGAGGAGTGGATAAAACTAAGTCATTTAGAAAACTATTCAAAGAAACATCATTATTAGGCGGTTTTTTTATTTATGCTATTTCTGTAGTTCTTTATATTTTTGTTTTGCGTAAAGAAGAGTTGAGTGTAGTTTATCCTTTAGCTTCAATGACTTATATCTGGACCACTTTCTTTTCAGTAAAATATTTAGGAGAAAACATGAATTTTTGGAAATGGTTTTCTTTATTCGGAATTATTTTGGGTGCTTTTTTGATAGGAGTTGGAAGTTAATCCATCCATCTTTTTTATTGATTCTTATTATTATTAATTTTTAACCTTATCTGATCGATAACATAAGGAAAGATAAAAGCAAAGCCGAAAACTAAACTTAATGTAATTGGGTTGTGTGGTTGATTATGAATGAAATTTATACTAATTATAAACTGGTTAGATATCATGACCATCACAATCATGTTGGCTAAAGCGATTAAAGGGATAATTATACTAGCCATGCGATGATGTTTTTTTTCTAATAAACCAATATCAGTTATTAAAAAGTTGTAAAGAAACCCTATCATGATTGCTGATATGGTGACAATACTATACAAAACCCATTGATTTAGAACAATCAAAAAGGGAATAAGGATAAGAGAGATAAGAAGGTTACCAAAAATAATGACAATCAATGCACTCCAAAAAACAATCTTTGAGAAAAATACGTCGTGATGTTCGGCTCTTTCTAGGATGTCTTCTGCCTTTTTAATCTCCTTTTCTTCCCATCCTTTCTCAAGGAGTTTTTTTCTTTTCTCTGTCTTCATTTTATCATCATTTTATCGATCAATGTTCTAAAGAAAGATGTTGCGCAATCTTATTGAATTCATTTGCTGGTTTGCAACGAGGGTAAAGATAATTTAAAGGCATCTGCTTATAGACAGATTTTTTTATCTTGCGATTTGTTCTGATGTTAGCTATTATGTTGTGTCCAAGAATCTCTTCTATTTCAGAAGGTTTAAGTTCGTTAAATCCATAATTGCTCATGTTTAATATAATTCCAGTTATAGTGTTATTATTAGTTTTAGCAAGCTGGACTGTTTTTAATGCATCAACAACAGAACTTAAGGTAGGATTTACGACAATTACTGCTTCATCACTATTCTTAAGGACTTGTTGTAAATCATAACCTAATCCGCTGGGCGAATCAATAAGAACAAAATCAACACTGTCATCAAGATGTTCAAATACTTCGCTTATCTTTAATGGGTTTGTTTTTTGAAATTCATTAAATGAAGGTGATGAAGGTATCAATGAAAGGCCACTTTCATGTAGATAAGTGACTTCCTTCAAACTTTTTTCTTTTCTCAAAAATTGGTTAAGTGTACCTTTTGGATTCATAAAGCCCAATTGAATCGCTAGGTTTGGTGTGGCAAGATTAGCGTCTACTAATGTAACTTCTTTCCCTTGATTGATTAATGCCTGTCCGACATTTAGGGTGCAGGTTGTTTTGCCCACTCCTCCTTTTCCAGAAACAAAAGCAACGAATTTAGTCATAATCTATCTTTTTCTTTCTTTTTATGTTAACATCCTGTCAGCGATCTTTAATCTATCTTTAAGATAAATAAAATGAAAGATTATTTAAATATTCTGCTATCATATTAGTTATCTGGAATGAATTAGAATGAATTTATCTAAGAATATTTGTAAAATGATTATTAAATAATTTATATTTCTAATTTAGAATATGGTTTGAAATTTGAAATATATTGAACAATTCATGTTTGGGTTTTTAGTCTTCTTCTTTATAGCCATCTATAATTTTTCTTGAATATAAAAGAAATTGGTGTATGAATCTCTCGCAATTTGTTAAAAGATCGATGTCCACTTCGACCGTGCTTTTTTCCATGTCAACAATAAGTGTAACGTGTCTTCTAAATTCTTGTCTTTTACGATGAGTTGAATTAAGGATGACTCTTAATGATGAGTAAAATTTAAGATTTTTCTGGATCAACTCATCATCAGCATACAATTCTGCAAACTTTTTCCCCCTTAAAGCAGGACTTTTAGGTAATGAGTCAATCAAACCTTCTTCACTAGCTTTTTCTAAGAATGCTTCTATTATGAGATCATATGTACTAACCATACGATTTAATGCATTAATGATTACATCTACAGTACGCGTGTATTTAAGGCTTACATAAATGATATGTTCTAAACGTTTTAATTCTTCCCGTGCTTCAAGTAAATATTCATTCATATCTTCATCCATAAATTAATTCTCCGCAAAACCCCTCTATGTATATATTGTAAATGCCTCAACTTTTTATTCTTTTCTATTTAATTTTTAGTATATTATCTATGATATTTAAAAATTGTTTATTTAGTTCTAAATACATCTTTATTTCTTTTATAGAAAGTACTTTTAATTGATAATCTTTAGTAGCGATAACATATCTATTTCCTCTCTGAAACTCTATGGGGCTGATTTTATGTAAATTTATCAGTTCTTTTAGATCAATAAACAGATTAATTATCTCAGAAGGTATCTTGTTTCTTTTAACAGACTTATATCTAAAAAGATTGAATTTACTCTGGAAATCGTCAGTATAGTCGGATATTAACCTTAATTGGCGTTCGTAGCAGAGTATAGCCTCAACTCCGTACTTTAATGAGGAATAAATATTGTTGATTATTCCCATGAGAAGTTTTGGATCTTTGATTAAGGGAAAAGTTACATTTAGAAGATGATACGCTCCCTCATATTGTTGGATTGCTTTGTTTCGGTTGTTGAGATAAGACATTAAGTTAGTAGATATAATGTAGAAATATAAAAATTATTGTATAATTTGTATGTAATAGGTCAGCTTGCACGGCACGATTATTTTTGGCTCAAAGTCATATAGGACACAAAAATGTGCCTCCATTGGCAAAGCAGATCTATTACTTACTATGATTTTAGAATTAGTTGTTTATTCAAATCTATTCTACTCAGATTTAGTTAAATTGATTATCGCTTCAGCTAAATCTCCGTCAGCCTCTCCAATAGCTTTTTTTGCAGCTTCTTCACCAACACCTGTCTGTTCCATTACTGTCATTATGTCTTCTTCAGATATTTCAGGGGTAGTTGAAATTTCTCTTTCGTGTACTTCTCCAGAAATTTGAAAATTTATCTGGCCCATCATGTTGACCTTAGCAACTGAAGGATTGGTGATGATGATCTCTTTATCTTCAGTTTTGATTATGACTTCTGTGGCTGGAATGTCTACTTGTTGTATTCCAAGCTGTTTCATCATCTGCTGCATCTTTCGAGGGTTCATGCCAGGGATCATTTTTATTGCAGAAGATTACCTCCAAAATAATGTAAGAGAATGATTATGACCATAACAATTATGCACATGACTATGATTGATCCTGGAGATAGTTCAATTTTAGATTTAAATTCGTCAAAATATCGTGTCAGGCCCCCTTGTCCTGAGGGGAGTCTTATTTTATTATCTCTTGCCATGTTTTCACTCAAATTTTAATTATTATAAATATCTTTTGGTTGAAATTAAGACTAATCTCTTTTCCAATTTATTTCTCGTTTATTTTGATATAATCCTTTAAATATTATCAGAATCTATCTTTAAAAATAAGGTAGAGTGGAATAAGCCGCCTTCTGTCAGATCCAAAAAGTTCAAATGAACATCGATAATCTGTGGAAGTATTCTACTAAGCGTACTTACGTGCAAGAAATTACCTAAATAATCCCTTACACCGACTTGCACCGGCCAGTATTCGCCGTTTCATCGTTCCCATGTAACATGGTCAACGGGTTAACTCATCTGTTTCGCAACAGACTTCGCCATCTTCATCCCGATACATGGACGTTTCGTTTCTGAGCCATTGACATGGGGTTTCCCCATCTTCATTATTGAAGTGGCCATAACAAGCAAGAAATCTTCGATGAAAATTTCAAGTTGCTGGTGGGCGGACTTTCCTGAGCGATATAAATCACCCTCAACTCCCTACCACTACTACCTATATGTGTTCTATAGTAGCTACTTTATAAATTTTATTAGAATTATTCAACTTTTTATTCCTCTTTGGGTTTAATACCCCGCAGCTTGCTGCGATTGGGATATTTATTAGTTTATCATATAAGTTTACCAATATTTTCTTTTTTCAGAAAAACTAAAATCTATATGTAAAATAAAGCTAAGAAATTTGATATTTATCTAACTACATCTATCTTAGATAATAATCTATTCATCCCCTCAACATGCCCCGCTCCGACTATAGCGATGATTTTCTTTTCAGGATGATTTTTAGTTATGTCAATAAGTTTCTTGACCATATATTTATTGCGGTCGTGAATTAAAGTGTCATATACGTTTGGATAACGGGTTTTTATTTGTTTAATCATTTTAGAGACTATTTCTTTTTCAGGGACTGTTCTCAAATCAAAATTTTCTAATCCTATCTCTTTTATCTGTTTCTTAGGAAAAAAGATCCCTTTAAATATGTCCAAGATAAAACGCCCTTTCTCTTTCCAAGTAAGTTTTTTTGAGAAGTTTTTTAATGTGATATCGATGGGCTGATCTATCAGAGCAACTTCCAGTTTATTTTTATGAGCTAATTGGAGAGCGGTTTTCATCTCTGAACCAGGAGCAACCCCTACTAATTTTCCTAATTTTTGTTGTATATACTGTCCTATTTTTGCAAAGAGATATCCTTTAATGCCTATCTGGATTATCTCCTTAAAAGAAATTTTACCTTTCTGCTGTTGTAATAAAGCAGAAGCTCTTTGTATATCTAATTCTACTGCGATGATTTCTGGTTTTTCTTCTTCTATTGCTTTCTTAATCTCATCAATACTTTGCTTAGCGATATGCGATGTGCCGATAATCTTTATGTCCATTTAATGTACCTTTATATTCAATGATATAAACATTTCTTTTATATATCTCTTTTTTATATCATGATTTTTGGATAATATTTGGTCTATATTTGGATTATATTGTCCAATGAAATTAATTATAAATAGAAAATTATATAAATTGGGGTTATTTTAAATAGATAGCTGTGAGGTGGTCATTTATGCTAAAGATGAAAAAAGTTACAGAAACCTACGATTTGAAGGTTTTTACTGACGCTGGAGATTATTTTGGTGATATTGAAGATAGTATCATTCAAGGAAATAAAGTGTTTGGCTGGAAGATTAAAGCTACAAAGAATTCTTTTTTAAGTAAAGTCCTTGGAAGTGCAAAAGGTGTTATAGTGCCGCATCAACTTGTTAAAGCAGTCGGAGATATACTAATAATTTCAAAAAATGCTGCTCCAACCAGTAATGTTGATGGGGGAGACGATTAAATATGACTCTGAATATTCAGAAATATTATCAAGATTTATTAAATTATCAGTACATTCAGGGTGATGTTGAAGAGTTGGAAGAAATGCTGCTAATAGCAGCTTGATTTAATCATTTGATCACTTTAATAATCACTTTAATCATCTAAGATGATTTTATTATTTCTGTTTTTAGTTTCTTAAATTTATCTTTCTCTTTTTAATTTTATGTTAGATTACGTCAATTAAAGACATTCTTTACGGTTAATATGAAACCCTCATAATTCTGATGATAATCAGAATCACTTTATTTCCAATTCTTAACATCCTATCAATATTATAAGCTATAACTCTTGTTAATATTTCAACTTTTTGTAATTTGTCTTTTCTCGATTTAACATTTGAA
>JAHJGQ010000116.1 GCA_018824365.1 Nanobdellota archaeon
AAAATATTATAATATAAAATTAGATGATCCTGAAGAGATCCTAGAGAAGATTGCTTTTATGTTTGGTAAATTAAGGAAAGGCAGTAAGGCTGATTTAGAAGCTGCTGCAAGATTCTTATTGAAAGATTGGCAGGCTGGAAAGATAAAATGATAACATTGCCCAGAGACGATTTGAAAAAACAAGAGATATTACAGAAGATAATGCAAAAATTTCAAAAAGATAAAATATATGATGAAAAAGAAGTTAATGATATTATAAAATCTTTTGATGTAGATGATCACGTCTTATTTAGGAGAGAATTGATCAATTTTGGTTATATGCAAAGAGATCCTTACAAAGGAACGTATTGGCTGATAAAAGAAAAGTTGTCTGAAGAAGAACTGAATGATATTGGTTCACGACAAAAAAAGATCAGTAAGATGGATTAATCTTTCTTTTCATTATAATCTTTATAATGTTCTTTATCATAATCCATAGTATATCTCTCTTCAAACATCTTCACTAAACTCTGAGCTGTCTTTTCTCCAACACCTTTTATCTCTTTTATCTCCTCTTTAGTTGCATTAATTAAATTTTTTATGCTTCCAAAATGTTCTAACAATGTTTGAGCAGTCTGTACGCCTATATTAGGGAATGAAGATACGATAAACTCCTGTTGTTCTTTTAATGAACGTGGTTTTGAAGCATGAAAAGTGAAATCTGAATCTTTACCCTGCTCCCTCTTTGCCATTACAGCTAATAAAGAAGCTGTATCTTTTGGGTTTTTGGTATAAAGTATCGGTACTTGAAAATCTAAAACTATAGAAGCAAGCATTCCCCTTATAGCATTAGCATGAACTTTTCTTAATGCATAAATATCTTCCTCGCCTTCAATAATTAAAACCGCTTTTTGAAAATTGTTTTTCAAATCTTTTACTTGGCTTAACAATCTACCGTCAATTATTGAAGCGACGAAATCAGGTACTTTCTTCAACTCAACACCAACTTTTCCCGATACGACATAATCTGCTGAAGTTAACTGCGCCGTTTTAACAGAAACTCCTAAATCAATCAATTCTTTAATTATCTTATTACTTTTCTCTCGGTGGTCTGCTAAGACTGCAACAACTTGATCTTTAGATATGTATTGGTGTAAAGAAGTATCTTTTTGTGAATCTTGCTGTATTAATGTAAAATCTTTTTTCAGCTTCTCTAAATTCCTGTACATCCTTTTCTCTTTATGATGAGCACTCCACCGATAAGCTTCATCTCTCGTACCTAAAGTCACTAAGATGGTAACTTCTCCTTTTTCCAAACGGCCAGTTCTTCCCCTACGTTGTATTGAACGGATTGCACTAGGTATGGGTTCATAAAAAATCACTTCATCTACTTTAGGGATGTCTAATCCTTCTTCTGCAACCGAAGTAGCTATCAGAATGTTGAATTCACCTATCCTAAACCTATCCAAAATCTCTTTTTGTTGTTTTTGTGAGAAACCTACACCATTCTTCTTTGCTTGTCCAAAAAAAATTTGGTTTTTTATATTAAGTTTATTTAGTTCCTTAGCAATCTCATCTGCTGAATCTCTAAATTGAGTAAAGATGATTATTTTTGCATCTTGATTGTTTTGTAAAGTCTCAAAAACAAGTTCTTTCAATTTTAACAATTTAGGATGTTTTATTGATTTATCCGCTAATTCTTCAGTAAGAAACATTGCTGCTTTAAATTTGATATCATACATCAAATTCTTTAAAGCCTTAACTTTTGATGTTAAAGCTTCATTTTGCATCTTTTTGAAATATAGATGTAATGGTTTTATCCCTTGTGTCTCTAAAAGTTCCAAAGAATGGTCAATTTTTAGTGCTTCAGCAATAAGGGATATTGAACGTAGAATTTCAAAATCTTTGTGTCCAGAAGAGATATTTTTTTGAAGCTCTCCTTGCAGAGCTAATAACGCTGTTTTTGTTAAATCTTGACCATTACAATAACCGTGCTTTTGTGCTTCAATAAGTTTAGCTTTTCTTGAATCCTGAAGATATTTTTGAATTTTTTTGAACTCATCAGGAAATTCTACTTCTATCCATTTCTTTTTAATCGATTGAATATATGGTTTAACATCAGGATCTTTTTCTGTGCGTACTTCTACCTTTTCAATCTTGAGATTATCACAGACCTCTTTTACTTTTTCTAAATCGCTGCCAGGAGAAGCCGTAAGAGCAAGAATTCTTGAAAAAGAAGCGATTTGATCATATTGTTGAGCTATCCAGACATAAGCATATTCTCCAGTAGCATGATGACAATTATGAACTAAAAAATTATTAGCCATATAATTATGGTTTTTGTCTATAGTTAAATCATAAACATATTCTTCTTTTTTATGATTTTTTATTTTTGTTATTATGCTCCATCTTGTTGAATAAAAATCGTCTTCTTCAAGTTTATTTATTTTCCTCATTGAAGCGGTAATCATTGTTGGTTTTCGCTTATGGTAAATCCAGTTTTCTATGGTTCCTCTGTCTAAGCCTAAGAGCTTAGATATCTTATGACTTCCCAAGCCTTGTTTGTGTAAATCTAAAGTCCCATCATATTGTTTTATTCTATCTTTAAGATTACTTTTCTTAGATAGGAGATAACTCAAAACTTTATTAGCTTGAACTCTTTTTCTTTTGGAATAGGTATAATTAATTTGACTTAAAAAATTAATCATGTTTTTATTTGAATTGGAAATAGTTAATAAATACTTGATAGTTCTAATTCCATCTTTTCTGATATTTCCATTTTGTCTGGAAATAGAAACAACTATATCAAAATTTGAAAATAGTTTTTTTAATTGCAAAGCATATTTTTTACCTTGATCTTCAATTTCTTGAACTACGTTAAATGACAGCCTTACTGGATTGCAAGTTTTTTCATTTAATTTAAGTTTTGGGATATACCCTTCGCTTCCCATCAAAGAAGATAGAAACTCCCTCTTAACTTTTTTAGAACCATTAATAATCCATTTAGGTACTAAGAAAATATTATTGGTTTTATTTCCTACCGGAACTCCTAATGCTAAAAGCAATTTAGTTAATTTCCTATCAGTTACTAAAAAAGAGTTAGAAATCCCTTTAATTATTTTTTTTCCATTAGAAATTGAATTTACTTCTGAAATTGTTTCTCTCGAGTGAATGTTACTATATTTTGATTTTAATAATGATAATTCATTTTGGATAGTCATTAAATCATTTTTTTTTCCAGAAAATCCAAGAACTAAATTGCTGTTTTTGTCTTTATATGCCCACCCATCCCCATAAAGATGACCTATCAGCCTAGCAAATAAAAAAATGTGGGCGTTATCAGAATAGATTGGCAATAAATTTTCTTTTTCTAAAGTTTCAATAAGTTGATAAGCAATTGGTTTTCTATAAGGCTTATTTATCCAGTTTCTGATAGTCCCCTCTTTGATGTTAATCATCTTAGAAATTTTTCTAGATCCATAGCCGTATTTTTCTCTAATATTAATTACTTTAATATATTGATGAAAAAAACTTTGTTGGGAATGAGAAAATTGATTGAGAATTTTTTTCTTATCTATTAGGATAGCTCTTCTTGAATTATCGGTCTTAAAATTTATAAGAGCTAATTCTGAACCAGTTTTCAGATTTTTAGCTGGAACCCAGTCTATTTTTCCATTTGTTTTTGAAAAGAATAAATGATCAGAAGTAGTCTTAATTTTTCTTTTTCCACAACAAATTTCAATAATTTCTTTATTAGATCTTATTTTATGAAATTTTATTATCTTGCGTGGTTCATAATTTCCAGTATTCTCATTAAGAGTTTCTACAAAAACATCTTTCTTTTCTATTGTTTTTTCTAAATCCTCGACATTCGTTTTTTTACCATTCGCTAAATTAATTCCAGTTCCTTTTGTTATACATTCGTCAAACACCATTAAAGATACTTCTTTTAAATTGATTCTCCTATTTATACAATCATTCTCAAGTCCCTGTGGAGTTGAAATGATTACTTGCGCTTCTTTCCACATCTCTGCTCTTTTTTCTGGTTTAACACTTCCAGTAAAAAGAACTATTTTTTCTTTTGGGATATCTAGATGTGTTATGAAAATGTCTACGTGTTGTTCACACAAAGGTTTAGTTGGAGCAAGCATCAATATTTTTGAGTTAGGATATTGATGCAGACGTTGTGCAGCAAGAAGAAATGCTACTGCAGTCTTGCCTAAACCAGTTGGAAGAACTACCAAAGTATTTTTATGTGCAGCAGTTCCCAAAATTGTCTGCTGGTAAAGTCTAGGAGTGAAGTTTTTAATCATCGTTATTACGAGGATTTGCTGCTTTATATAGTTTGTGCGGACTTGTCCAGTGGGTGTGTGGGTATATAGGTATGAGGAAAAATTTAATTCTAGTTAATTTTATTTAATTTAAAAT
>JAHJGQ010000025.1 GCA_018824365.1 Nanobdellota archaeon
TGATATGTTGCCTCAACTTAAGAAAAGTAAATTTTGGGGTTCTGGTTTATGGAACTCAGCATATGACATAAGAAACATTAATGATATGGGTTTTTATGAGAGATATTTGGACAAGCAGAAGTATTCTAGCACGCACCAGACAACACTAAGTGCTTATTGATTATTCTTTGAGCGAGGATTGCATGCCATCCAGTCTATAACGCAGTGGTGACTGGTGGTCTCGCTCAACTAGAATTATATTTGACATAAGCAAAGCTTTTTGGTTAGGTTATAATAATGGGATATTAAAAAAAGAAGACGTAGGTAGAGCTCTTAATCAATCTAGAGAATATTTGGCACAAAGAGTTGCGAGACCAAGAGATGCTGTTGGTTATGTTCCAATTAATGTTAACGAGTATCAACCGGAGAATTAAATTACCATTTAAACATCCATTTTCTATCTTTTTTCTTTTCTTTGACTAAATCTTTCATTCCTGCTTTTTCAGCTCTTTGCAAAAATTCATTTCCTATGCTTTTAACCCTTAGACCATTTATGTCAACATCGTTCTGAAAAGATTCATACCTTTCCAGTATCTTGTCAAGAAATTTTCCTTGTGTATCTAAATTTATATGGATTATGTCAGATTTAGCTACATGATATTCTTTTTCCAATTCTTCAATTTTTTTAAATTCTTTAAGTAAAAATTTAGTATCATTACTTAGATCATTAAGAAATTCAATAATAGCATCGATATCTTTGAGAACATCTACTTTATTTTTTCTTTCTTTCTTACCAAATAACTTCTTCCACCAATTTTTTTCATAAAGAGCCATAACGTAGAACAAATAGTTTATAAATATAAAACTTTTCATTTTTGCGCTGATGAAAAGATTTCCAAAACGAAAAACATATGGTTCATACAAAACCACAGACTGTCCATTTTGCGGTAAAATTGCCACACAAAAAAACGAACAAGGTTTAGATGTATGCAGATTGCACACTAAAAGTTCTCTTCAAGAAATAAAATGCACTTGCGGGAAATGGTTAGAGGTAAGATCAGGCAAATTTGGTCCTTATTTCACCTGTATCAACTGCGGTAATTTTAATTATAATAAAGCGATGGAAATAAAGAATATGACTACTCCAATTGTACCGATAGAAAGAAAATTTGAAGAGATTTCCCATACCCCTAAAAAAAAAATGATTAAAGAAAATCCTAAAGAAATAACTATAACTTCTAATGATGTTGAATATTTTGATTAAGATTTATGATAAAATAATAAAAAATTATTGCGGTACTTTTATGCCTAGTTTTTCACAAATCTTTCTCTGATTATCTGTTAGTCTCTTATAATTCTTAAAAACAAACTCCTCAAAATCCTTGTCAATATCTTTGGTCATTGCAAGCACCTCCATGTAAAAATTGTTAAATTAGGTTATTTATAAAATTTAGTTTTCTGGTGAAGAAGTAAATTTGTTTTGTCATTGATGGGGTAAAAAATTATTTTTCAAATTTTAGCTTCTTCTTTAAGAAAAAGCTAGTTTTTCTTCTCTTTTTATTTTCAATAGAATATTGTTTTTGAAGAGTGATGAAAATATTATAAAAACTACTTAACACTAGAAATATTTAAAAACCATCTCTTTTCATTTTTTTAAATGTATCCAAAAGCAAATAAGAAAGCAAATTTAGGATTAACTGCTGTTGCGATAATTCTGGCTTTAGTAATTCTAGGTTTTTTTTTGGTAAGTTTAGCTTTACGTGAATGTAATAGTAACAAAGAATGTCCTGATGATTCTTATTGTGGTACTGATTATGAATGTCATCCTTATCCTGATGAGATTATCGTCAAGAAGAATAATCTTTTATCAGCAGCGATTGTCCTTGGAGTTTCTTTAATAATCGCAGCTTATCTCTTTAAAAATGGAAAAATCCCTTTGATTAAGAAGTTAAAACTCAGCTAATTTTTTTTGCACTTTTTTATTATTCAGCAGCTTACTTTCTTTTAGGATTATCTCTAAATCAAAACCAAACTTGTTTTTTATCAGGGACTTTACATATTTTAACATCAATTCCTGTCCAGAAAAACTTATAGCTTTTTCTTTTAAACTCTTTCTGGCTGCTTCCCTGCATATCCATACTCCAAGAGGAAGATTATACTCAGAAGTTATAAACCTTAATGCCAAACAACAACCCTGTCTTTTAAGATATTTCATCTTTTCTAAAATACTCAATCTGCAGGCATAATAGCCGCCTGCACATTCTTCTGCATAAGTTTTCCTTCCCTCATAACTTTCATAGTCTGTAGAATAAAAATTTCCTGCTCTTGACCAGGGATTTATTTTATGGTCCAAATACATCTCAAATAGTTCAAAACTCCATACTTCCGGAAAAAATAATAATAAATAATAATTTCCCCAATCACCCCCAAAATAAACTGAATATTCTCCTACTGAAAAATCTTTCACTTCCTTAATCAACTGTTTTCCGATAGTATCATCAACTGCGGTTATTGACCATCTTGTTGGAACTAATTTTCGATTATTTTTTAGTCCTGTATTACCTACAGAAATTAATTTAGTTAAGAAACTCTCTTCAAAACCTTTCTTATACAGATTAATAATTGCAGAAGATGATTTTAAATCAGTATCTGAGACAATTTTCTCAACCCTGGAATCTACTTTAGTGTTGGCAGTAATTCTTGCTTTTTTTATCTCTGCTTGTGGACCGAAGGGAATTATCTCCTTTTCAGATCTTAATTGCAGCTGCGGTTTATTTTTTAAGTTAATCTCTAATTCTGTGGAATTTTTGGCCATACCCACTTCCTGGACAATTTCTAAAAACTTTCCGTGTAGATCTTTAATATTCGCTTGGCTTCTTGAATTAACCATTCCGTAACGCATACTGGCAATCTGTCCTATGTTGAATTTATTTTTGTTCCATAATCTTGGTGAATCATACTGTAAAGTGTCTCCTAAGAATTGTGGGCTTAATATTCCTACATTAATGTTTGGATAGCCATATCTACCAATGAATGGAGCAGGGGAACTGCCTAAAAAATCTTCTTTAAATTCATTCTTTACCTTAAGATAAGGTATCTGTTCAATATCTTTAAATTTTATACGTTGGATGTTCACAAATTATCTAGATCAGATCAGCTTATAAATAATTTGTATACTTGACCAGTGTATAATTTATAATGTCATAAAAAATCGTAAAAATTTCTATGATTTAGAATATCTTTCACTAACTTTGTCCCAATGCTTGATTAAAGAATTATCTTTTTTCTTCATTGATTCTTTTAATTTAGCTCTAATATAATTCAACTATTTAACATAACCAGCATTTTGTTTTGTATGATGTACCTCTAAAGTTTCTTTATCATAATTATGAAACTTTAATAGTAAATTCTTCCCTGATTAGTTGATAAATAATTTTATAAAGTATCAACTCTTCAAGGTTTGATAAAAGGTGTATATATGTCAGAAATACGATACGTATGTGAAGGTAAATGTAGGAGAATGATTACTATAGAAAGCTATAAACAAGGAAAAAAGACTTGTTCTACTGATAATTGTGATATGTATGGTAAAGAATTAACACTTAAAGAATATTGTCCACGCTGTAATAATACCTTTGACGAAGGAGAAGATCATATCTGTTTATAATAAGATTTAAAAGGATATCTTTTATTCTAGATATATATGGGAAAGTATAATATTTCGTCTTGGGATCTAGTGGAGATAAACCCCTATAATATTGATAAGATTTTCAAAGATATTAAAGAGAAAGCAAACTTAATAGAAAGAAAGAAAAAAATTCTTGATGAAAATATTTCGATAAAAGACTTTATCGGCTTAATTAAAGAATTTGAAGAACTAACGATTGTAAATAGTAAGCTTGGGGTTTATGCACATTTAAGATTTGCTGAAGATTCCAGCAACCAGGAGATTTCTGCTTTAGTTTCAAAAGTAGAAACATTTCTTACTAAGATAAACAATAAATTACTTTTCTTTAGTCTATGGTTTAAAGATCTTCCCGAAAAGAAAGTTAATGAACTAATCAAAAGTAGCGGGAATTATCATTATTTCTTAGAAAGCTTAAGAAAGAAAAAGCCTTATACTCTTAAAGAGAACGAAGAGAAGATAATCAATATCAAGGATATTAATGGTAGTTCTGCTTTGAACAGTGTTTATGACATTTTAACTTCACAGTTTGAGTTTGATTTTGAAGGGAAGAAAATTAACCAAAATGAATTGTTGATTCATGTAAGAGATCCTTCTCCAAAAACAAGAGAACTTGCATATAATACCCTTTTTAACAGATATAAACAATATAAAGATGTTATTGGAGAAATTTACAAGAATTTAGTCAACGATTGGCGAGAAGAATGCATTCATTTACGTGGTTATAAAAATCCAATCAATGTTCGTAATATTGCTAATGATATTCCTGACAAAGCTGTAGAAGTAATGTTAAAAGTTTGTGAAAAGAATCAAAGTTTATTTCATCGTTTTTTTGAAGTCAAACGTAAAAAATTAGGGTTGAAAAAGTTGCGCAGATATGATCTCTATGCTCCCCTTAGAAAAGAGAAAGAAGAAAAAGTTTCTTATGATGATGCTGTAAAATTAGTTTTAAATGCATTTGAAGGTTTCTCTAAAGAATTTCATCAGGAAGCTTTGAATATAATCAATAGTAATCATGTCCACTCAAAATTACAGAAGAATAAGAATAATGGCGCTTTCTGCTGTAGTGTTACTGCTAAGATGAATCCTTACGTTCTTTTGAATTACACTGGAACACTAAGGGATGTTTCTACCTTGGCTCATGAGCTGGGTCATGGTATCCATCATAATTTAGCTAGAGAACAGACTGAATTTACTTTTAGTTCTACCTTGCCTTTAGCAGAGACAGCTTCAATCTTCTCAGAGATGTTATTATCAGAACTTCTTTTAGAGAAATATCCACAGAAAGCTAAAGAATTAATCTTTGCTAAATTGGATGATCTTTATGCTTCAATCATTAGACAAGCTGGTTTTGTCAGATTTGAAAAGAAAGCTCATCAGATGATGGAAGAAGGAAAAACAATACAAGAGATGAGTGAAGTTTATCTTACTGACTTAAAAAAACAGTTAGGCGGTAAAGTTGAAGTAGATGAAATATTTGCTTATGAATGGTGTTACATTTCCCATATTTTTCATACTCCTTTTTACTGTTATGCCTACGCTTTCGGTAATCTATTAACATTAGCTTTATATGAAATGTATAAAGAGAAAGGAAAAGAGTTTATTCCTAAAATAATTGAACTATTGTCTAAAGGAGGAAGCGAATCTCCTTTAGATTTAACAAAAGCTATTGGTATTGACATTACTTCTGAAGAATTCTGGCAGAAAGGGTTTGATTTAATCAAGAAGATGATTGAGAATGTTGAATGAGTCGTTTTAAGGCTCTGTAGAAACTTCTGCGTTAAGTAAACTTTATAAAAAATAAAATTTTGTTTAATTCATGGGAAAAGTTATTGAGTTCTTAATCGGCTTGCTTGTCATGCCCATAGTTGAAATGGTTTTAAGATTATTACTTGTGGTTTTGCTTATTCCCATAATAGGTAGTGGCCAGAAAGAAATAGTGATTGCCGGAATATTTGGTACAATAATTCTTTCCTTTATTCTTCCAATAGTTTTAATCATCATTTTATTTTTTATCAGAAAATGGGTTGCTATAGGATACATAATTAGTTTTATTATAGAAAGAATTATTAGTTTACTTCTCGGTGTTAGTCTTGATTTCTTACAAATGCTTTTTTAGTTGATTCTAGAATAAACACTTACAAACCGCCATTTTCAAATATTCCAAAGAAAAGTTCAAAAAGGTTTAAAATAGGAGATTTTTTAAACCTAAAAATACTTCCTATAAACAATTAAACAATGTTAACGCCTAAACAAATCAAATTTATCAGAGAAGAGCTTGATACAGCTAAAAATCCGCTCTTTCTATACGATGCTGATGGTGACGGTTTGGCTTCATTTTTTCTTTTATATAAAATTAATCGTGAAGGGACAGGTATAAGGGTAGCAACAACTTCAAAAATAGATCTCCAGTTTATGAGAAAGGTTGATGAACTTAATCCTGACAAAATCTTTATTTTAGATATCCCTCTTCTAGATCAAGAATTTGTAGATAAAGCTAAAAGGCCGATATTTTGGATAGACCATCATCAACCCCAAGATATTAAGAACGTTCACTACTTCAATCCCAGAATTAAAAATCCTGATGCTTACATTCCTACTACTATGATGGCTTACCAAGTCTCAAATAATGAAGATGATCTTTGGATTGCTACTGCCGGTAGCTTGTCTGACTGGTATATGCCTGATTTCATAGATAAGTTCATCGAAAAATATCCTGACCTATTATCAAAGAAAAGTGATCTAACTGAAACTATCTTTCAAGAGCCGGTAGGAAAATTAGTAAAACTATTTTTCTTTATACAAAAAGGACCTAATAATGAAGTGAGAAAATCTATTAAGATCCTTTCCCGTATCAAGTCTCCTTATGAAATCTTCAAGCAGGAAACTTCTGCAGGAAAATTTATCTTGCATCGTTTTGAGAAAATTAACCAGATGTATGAAGAGATTTTGAAACAAGCAAAGAAAGGAATCACTAAAAGCAAAGTTTTATTATTTTCTTATCCTTCTACAAAATGGTCTTTCACAGCAAATTTAGCTAATGAGTTGATTGCAAATTACCCAAAAAAAGTCGTGATAATAGCTAGAAAAAACTCTGGAGAAATGAAATGCAGCTTACGTGCTCAGTTTAAAATAGTTGATGCTTTAGAAAAATCTTTAGTAGGGTTGAATGGACATGGTGGTGGCCACCCCAATGCTTGCGGGGCAGTGATAAAAGAAGAAGACTGGGAAACGTTCTTAAAAAAATTTAAAGAAGAAGTTAAACAATTATAAAAATGGAATTATTAAATCAAATCTTGGTGCTTTTGTTTTCATTGACAGGTATAATCTTTGGAATTGCTTTATCTTATATTGCTCCCGAAGAATTATCTTTTGGAAAAAAATATCTTATCTTGTTAAAGATGATTTTAATTGCCATTTCTTTTTCTGTTGTTGTCTTTTATCTCTTTCCCAGCAAAGAATTTTATCTATTAATTTTTTTTGTTACAACTTTGGTTGCCGTATTTTCTCTTGAATCTAAAGTTAAGAATAAATATTACCCTCTTTTTTATTACCCTGCGTTTATCATCACTTATTTTTTTTATAACGATGATTCTTTCAAATTGATTCTGGCATCAATTATCTTCTTTTATGGTTTTCCTATCGGGACATTATTAAAGACAAACTTTAAAAAAAATGAAAAATAAAAAAGATCTTGAAGAGAAAATCAAAGATAAAGTGTCCTCTATTCTAGAAGAGACTATGGAAAAAAGTTGGGGAATAACAATCCCTAAAGTAGAATCTGACATCACAGATAAATTAAAAGGTCCACGGCTTAACATTTATGTTTCACTTGATCTCACTTTCCAAGAAGCGAAGAAAAAATTTAAAGCAGAATTTTTGAAGAGAGAGCTGCGTTTGCATAAAGGAAATATTTCCCAGCTGGCTAAATTTTTAGGTCTTGATAGAAGGAGTATCCATCGTGCAATTAAAAATTTAGAGATTAATTTAGATGAGATTCATCACCAACATGAATCCAAAGAAAAATATCAGCAAGAGATTGTAGATAAAGCCATCCGTTCTTCTTTAGATCAATATAAAAGTTTGATTCAACCGCAGCAGATGGAAAAAATTTATCAGGAAGTTCCAACCTTGTCCAGAAATATTGCTAAGTTTCTTCCTCACCAGGAATTTACTTGGAAAGAAGCTGAATGTGAATTTGAAAAACAATTTTTAACACATGCACTTAATGATAATAAATGGAAAATCACTGAAGCTGCTAATAAGATTGACATCAGACCAGAGACATTGCATAGAAAAATCAAAAAGTTGAGGTTAGCAAAACATATATAAATGTTAAAATAACTCCTTATGATAATGTTAAAAAAGAGTGTTAGTTCAAAACTTAATGGTAAAGAGGGGATTGGGGCAAATATTCATCCCATTTTTAAACAAAAACTAACTACTGGTCAAAAATATGCTGATTATATAACTAAGTTTGGTGGTAGTTGGACTTTTATTATCGTTTTCTTTATTATCTTGTTAATGTGGACTTTTATAAATAGTTGGGTTTTATTAAAGAAACCATTTGATCCATATCCTTATATTCTACTTAATCTTGTTCTTTCTTGTTTAGCTGCAATTCAAGCTCCAGTAATCTTAATGTCACAAAACCGACAGGCTGAACGTGATAGGGTTGATGCTAAATACGATCATCAAGTCAATAGGAAAGCTGAACGTGAGATTCAGGATATCCAGAAAGACTTGGATTATATTAAGAATTGTTTAAATAAATTGAAAAAGTAATCCAAATCGATTCAATTTTTGTTATTTTTCAGTGATAAAATTGTAAAGTTTATAAAAAATCAGTTTTCTTATAATCATTAGTCATGCTAATGGCAGTTCCAATGATTAGCATGTCTATGAAAATTTAATGATATTAATTTATTAAAATGACAGAACCAAAGATATATATTGTTGATGATTTGGAAGTAGTTAGAAAAGGAATTAAGAAATCATTAAATTTAATTGGTTATCACAATCTGGAGGAAGTTACAAGTGGAGAAGAGATTTTAGACTTATTAAGAAATAATTCTCCTGTTAACAATGGTTGTTCAGATATAATTATCATGGATACTCAGATGTTTCCAGGTAAGTATGGTTACGATATTTGTTCAGAGATTCGTCAACTTTATGGAAGTAATGTTAAAATAGTAGGCATGTCTTCAGATGAAGTATATGAAAGCAAATGGTTAGAAGCTGGGGCAGATTATTTCTTTCCAAAATCTGGGTTGTGTGAGTTAAAGAGTTTTAGAGATACTATTGATTCTATTGTTAGTAAATAAAAAAAATAAAATAATAATTAAAA
>JAHJGQ010000117.1 GCA_018824365.1 Nanobdellota archaeon
ATAAATAAAATATTTAATAATACATTATTCTGATATATTTAGGACGTTAGCGAGAGCTAGGTTCTTACACCAAAACAATTCATTTTCAAACAAACTGCCGATTTAGTTTAATCCAGCTCACGAAAGATAATTTATAAAAGCAATTTTAGAATTATGATTTAATCACTTCTTTAAGAGAATAAAATAAATTTATTATATTTCAATGTTTTTCTTAATTATGACCCCCAATTATAATCAAATACAAGTATATCATTTAGCTTATAATTTTGTTTTGGATGTATATAGGATAACTAAAGAATTTCCTAAGTTGGAAGAACAAAATATAACCTCTCAATTTCGAAGAGCTTCAGTATCCATTCCACTAAATATTGCTGAAAGCAGTGCAAAAGCTAGTGATAGAGAATTTGCATATTTTCTTAATGTTGCTTATGCGCAAAATGAAGAAATCACTTCATTTGCGCGCAAAAGGGATAGCTTTCCCTTTTTGCGCTTCTGCTAAAGAAGTAGAAGTGTTACTGAGGTTATCTCATGATTTAGAATATTTATGTGAAGATGGTTACACTTATCTATCAAATAGATTGGATGAACTTAATGCTAAACTTTTTTTATTTCTTAGAAATATCGAAGCTCGTTTAAAAAGCAGAAGACACCAATTTTTTAAAAAATTTGAAGAGAATTGATTGTTATTTATTCTTAAATGTTTTTCTTAGGATAATTTTATTTTTTATTTTTAGTTTCATCACTTTTTTTCTTAACATTATTTTTAACGATGGGATTCTCTTTATCTACTTTACCATGAACTATCTTCATCATGGTTTGACATTTTGGATAATTATTACAACCTAAAAATTCTCCATAAAAACTTTTTCTAAGAACCATTTTTCCTTCTTTACAGGTAGGGCAAGTCATTCCTTCTTCTTTATAAGTGGATCCATTTTTTAGAGCATGTTCTTTTGGAGCTTCTTTACTATGCTTAGAGGAACATTCTTGATTTATACAGCTAGCTCTCTTATTTCTTCCCGTACCAGCTTCAATAATTGGATGATTACAGATTTCACATTGTTTTTCAGTATACTTTAATTTGCCCATTTTTGGAACGTGAAATGTCACTTTACATTTAGGATATTTATCACAAGCAACAAATCTTCCAAATTTTCCTCTCTTTAACATTAATCTTCCTTTACACTTTGGGCAAGGACCCATATAATTAATATTATCCCAAGTTTCTTTTATGGATTTGATGATCTCTTTTCCAATCTCTTTTTCTTTTTTCTTGAAATCTGCAAGCAAGTGTGTTAAAAATTTTTTTGCTTTCTCAAGAACTTTTTCCTGTTTTTCTTTACCTTCTCTGATTTTTTCCATGTCATCTTCAAAATCAGCAGTAAGTTTTTCGTCAACAATAGTATGAGCATACTTTTCAAGAATCTTGATTGTTTCTATTCCTAACTCAGAAACTGTAATCTGTACTCCTTCAATATAACCTCGTTGAAATAATCTGTCAAGTATATCTGCTCTAGTTGCTTTTGTTCCCAAATTCCGTTTTTCTAACTCTTTAATTATTGATGATTGGTTGTATCTGTTTGGTGGTTGGGTTTCCTTGTCATGTTTCTGAATTTTTTTGATTATTATACTTTCTCCTCCTTTCATGTTTGGAAAAGATTTTTCTTCTAGTTTTAGATAAGGCTTATAGAAAACGTGCCAATTCTCTTCTAATGTTCTTGTTCCCTTGGCAATGAACTCTTCGTTATTAACATCTAAATGGATGTTCATTGTTTCTCTTATAGCAGGTTTAGAGAAAGTAGCCATGAAACGTTTAACGACGAGGTCGTAAACTTTATGTTCTCTAGGTTTTAATGTTTTTGGGACTTGCCCGGTAGGATAAATCGCTGGATGAGCTGGATCAGATTTATTTCCATTATTTGGTTTTAGTTCTTTCTCTTTAAGCAATTGTTGCGCTAATATTTTATAATGCGGCTGTTTTGACAAATCGGAAAGAATTTTTTGGAATCCTAATTTTGGATCTAATTGTTGTGAAGATGTTCTTGGATAGGAAGTTATTCCAGCTAAGTATAAGCTCTGTGCAATTTCTAACGTCTCTTTTGGAGTGATCTTGAATAATGCGTATGATTCTGATTGCAAGTCTGTTAAATTGAATGGTGTTGGCGGTGCTTGATTGCGTTTGTTTCTTTTTATCTCTTTAATCTTAGCTTCTTTTTTGTTTTTTACTTTAGAAAGAATTTCTGTGACTCTTTTTTTATCAAATATTTTGTCTTCTTTATGCCATGCTTCGATAGCTTCTTTTTTATAATCTCCGTCTAATGATATCTGCCAGAAAGGTTCTGGCTTGAAAGCTTGTATCTCTCTTTCTCTATCAACAAGAAGTTTTAGAGCAGGGCCCTGAACTCTTCCTGCGGACATTACTTTAAATGATCCTGCTGCTTTAACTGAAGAAGTTAGTGCTCGTGAAAGATTTATTCCATAATACCAATCCAGCTTATGTCTTGTTTCTCCTGCATTTGCTTGGCCCCAATCTATGTGTTTTGATTTTGTTTCATATGATTTGATAAGATCTTCTTTTGTTAATGTAGAAAATTTCATCCTATGGGCATCCTTCTTTTTACAGGCAAAGCGAATTACATTTAATCCAATAACTTCTCCCTCAACATCATAGTCGCAGGCGATAGTAAATTCTTTGGCTTGTTTTGTAAGTTTAGAAATCGTATCAATGTAATCTTTAGTATAATTGAGTTCTTTAGAATTTTTGTAAGTGGCTTCCCATTTGATATCAAATACGGGATAACCCCAGCCTTTTTTATTCTCTTCTACTAAACCATATAAATGGCCGACTGCTGATGTAACAATTATATCTTTATTATTGTGTTTTAGTTCGTAATAAGTACATTGTCTGTTCTTTTTCTGAGATAGTTTATTATCTGCTAAGGCACTGGCAATTTTTTTAGCAGAACTGGGCTTCTCAGTAATAATCAATTCAACCATTTAGTGACGAATTTAGACGATTATTTAAAAATGTTTGGATAAAGTGTTGATAAATCATTGTTTATGTCCATCAATTTTTTATATGAGTTGATTTTTTTAATGGATTAATTTATATAAATTAATTTATACCCCTCTAAATGTTATGCAAAAAAATTTCACCGAAATTTTTGTGAAGGGGTTTAACATCCCACCATTTATGGTGAAATTTTTTGCATCCTAAAAATCCGCCTGTCAAAACGAGTATCACATCATACCCCTACCTTTAGATTGGGCGTGTAGCACTCGTAGCGGATTTTTATGATCTTTAAAATAATATTTAAAGATATTTAAAAATGATAATAAAAAACAAAGAAGTTATTGGAACTGGAATAAAAGTAGTAGCTGAACTAAAAGATAAAGAAATTGCTCGAGGTTATCTTTACTTCCTGCATAATGATTTACATGATAAACCATTTGCTTTAATGGAAGATGTTTTTGTAGATGAAGAATTTAGAAGTCAAGGGGTTGGTAAGAAAATTGTTCATGAATTGATTAGGGTCGCTAAAGAAAAGAATTGTTATAAAATCATCGGTACGAGCAGGCATTCAAGAGGAGCTGTACATAATTTTTATCAGGATTTAGGTTTTGAGAATTACGGGTTAGAGTTTAGGATGAATTTAGAGTAAAAAGTTGTTTTTTTCTATAAAATCATTATCTTAAAGTTAAGTTTTTTTTAGATATTAATACACAATAATACACAAACTTATTTTTAAAAATATGATAAATATTAAACATCATGGAATGGATCTGATGAAACAATTGTTCTATCTCTTTTGGCTATTTTTTCAAGGACAGCAGGAATGTACTTAAAAAAATCGCTTGAATTTGTTCTTACAACCACTTCTGTTTGTTTATTATCTGTCAATTCTCCTAACAACATCTCAAGCGATTCGCTATCATATATTGCTATCCTAGCATTGAGTTGTTCACCATTATTGTCTTTTAGGTTTTCAAGATCATAACGTAAATATGATCCAAAAATGTCACTATCATCAGCTAATTTAACTGCTTTATTTAATGCTCTTCTTCCATCACTCCCATATCTTTCTCTTTCATAAACAGTATGCAATGGTTTTGGGAACCAATAATCGCTGATATGATTTGGTTCTCCGTAAAGCCATGATTTAAATAGATTACCAGTAATATCTCTATCTTGAGCTAAAGAGACCTGTTTATCATATGTAGAACTAAAAAAAAATCCCCCTCTTGTTACTTTAATACTAAAATTTTTCATATACTTCTTAATTATTTTTTTTACAACATCAGCAGGAGCATACTTAAAATCATGATGGATGTATTCTACGTTGTTAGCCATATCTGTTTCTTATCTTCTTTTTTAAAATAACTATCTACATTATTTCCGGAAATTTTTCGCCACGATTTTAAACAAAAACATTTTTAAACTACTCCCATACCCTATATTATAGAGGGAGAGCTAGGCTGGCGCGCTAGTCCTGCGTTGTTACCGTGAACGGACTTTACACGGAGCCGAAGCCCAAGGAAGGGTCAATCTTGTTTTGTTGGTCCTCATTGTCTTTGCTGACGGCTTGTCCTTTGGGATGGGCTTGTTGGGAATCAGGTCAGATTCGGAAGAAAGCAGCCTTAACCTTCAAGTATCATGTTCAGAGGGTCGCAAGTTTGAGAAGCTTTGAGGGTCAAACCAACGAGGCTTGATAGGTTCGACTGCGGGTGTGCCCCTAAACTCTATCTTTAAACTCTATTTTAGAATTTTGAATTTAACTTTATGTTTAATCTGTCTCCAAGCTCATAATCAGAAGTAAATCCTAGCTCAATCAGATAACTGCCTCTCTTTTTCGAATTCCATAATGTAAATGGCCTGAAGTTTCTTTTGATTTCAACAATTATCTTGTTGTTGTTAAGGACTAAGATATCAATCGGATAAAAAACAAAAAAATTATGCAAAGATATTTTTCTTTCTCTATTGAAGATCATAATTAAGTTTTTTCTTTTCCTGAACATCAAACCCCTTGCTTGAGAAATACCGCTTCTGCAAACAATTTCTTTCTCAGAAATGATTTTATTTTTTGTTTTATTGATAATCATGGTTCTTTATCTCTCTATTTTCCATATTTCATCTCCTACATAATGGATATTCTTGATAACTTTTCCGGAGGTTATCTTTTTTATCTCTTCTCCATCAAACAAAGCGATCCCTACTGCTAATGGTTTCTTATTATTCTCATCGATGATGGTGACAAGCTCTTTACTTTTTATTCCCTCTTCAATCTCGACGATTCCTGGGCGCATGATATCTGCTCCATTGATTACGAATTTAACCGCACCCATGTCTACTGTGATTTTTTTAAGTGTATCGTGATCTTGTAAGTATTTTAATGTAGGAACTGGTTTGTTTTCATAGTAAAAGAAAGAATTTTTTTTATTTATATTGATTAATTTATATTTGTCTTCTAGAAGTTCTACCTGATCTTTTTTGTTTAGGTTTACTTTATATTTCTCTAATTCTTTGTTAATCTCTTTGCTTCTAAGTTGGATTCTTTTCATAGCAGAAGGATGGTTGTTGATAATATAAAGTTAATGGTATAAAATGATTTAATGAATTATTATGGATTATCATAAATTATTATGAATTTAATTATTAACTAAAAATTTAATTAACAATAAATTTAACTGACAATTTCTCCTTTTAGGTAGAATTCTCCAACTTTTTTTATTTTTACTTTAATTAAATCTCCAAGTTTGAAGTCTCCCCCTACAATTACTTGTTTATAGAATTTATTTCTTCCTATCCATTGGTTCTCTTCTGTAAGTGGTTTTCCTTTTTCATCAATAATGATTGGGCCTTCCCAATCCAGCCATTTTTCGTTCTGCATCTTGGTGATGTTATTGAAAATGTCAGTAAGTACTTTTGAACGGTGTTTGATCACTTCTCCAGGAAGGGATTTTAGTTTTGCTGCTGGAGTTTTTGGCCGCGGCCAGAAGCGTGAAATGTTGATTGAATCTGGCGTTGTTTCTCGAACAAGATTTAATGTATCCCAATATTGTTCTTCGGTCTCTCCCGGAAAGCCAACGATTATGTCTGTCATTATGTTTATGTAAGGAACGGCTTCCCTAAATAATCTTATATGTTCTTTAAATTCAGCAACTTTATGTTTCCTCTGCATTTTTTCAAGAATCTGATCATTTCCAGATTGTATAGGGAGATGTAAGAACTTGAAAATCTTTTCATGTTGGTAAACTTCGATCAATTTTTCTCTAATCTTTGGTATATGGTCCGGATTCATCATACCTATTCTTATCTTGAACCTGCCGGTTATTTTTATCAATTCCTGAAGGAGTGTTGGTAAGTCTGTTCCAATATCAAAACCATAACAACCGTTATCTTGTGAAGTTAACCAGATCTCTTTTACGTTTTCTTCCACTGCTTTTCTTGTCCTCTCAACGATTTCAGCAACCGTGTACGATTTAAGATTTCCTCGGGCGCTTTTTGTCTTGCAAAATGTACATGCTCCTAAACACCCTCTTGAGATGGGAATTATCTCGATAATCGGATTTTTTCTGATACTTGGAAGATTTAACGGAGGCATTTCTCCCATCTCTAACATTTTAATAGTATTGTCATTCAAAGCTTCTTCAATGACTTCAACAATCTTGTGAATCTGATTTGTTCCAATCAATGGATATTTCTTTAATTTTTCAGGGTCTGTCTGGGCGATACAGCCGGCGATGATAATCACTTTATATTGATGTTCTGCTTTGATCTCATTCAATTTCTTGTAGAAAACGGCTTCGGTGGGTCCTTTAACTGTGCACGTGTTAAAGATAATTACGTCTGCTTCTTCTAAATTGTCAACCGGTTCAAACTTAGATTCTTTAAGCAGTCCGGCCATCTGTTCAGAATCAGCGAAATTGTGGCTGCATCCGGCCGTAATTATATGAAATTTTGTCATAACAGTAATTTTCTTATTTTTACTTTAAAAATATTTGTGATAATTCTTGATAGATAAAGAATGTAAAGATAATGTTGTTTTTAATGAACCACAACTGAATGATGAATAATCAGATAACATTTTCTAATTTATCATTTTTTAATCTATTATTTGACTCATATTTTATTTTGGCTTTTGCGATGATCCCTTCAATATCTGCTCTATCTTCCGGCTTACAGAACAAAGTAACTTTTGCTTCTCTTGGCGGATTTTCTTTGCTGATTTTGTTAGAATAGATCAAACATGCTTTAAAGCTGATACAATATATTTGAAATATTCCGTAAGTATCATTGTCTCTGGTATCTTCTAAGTCCAATGCAAACCCTTCAGATGAAGATATTGATTCTTTGAAACTATCATAACCATAAAATCCTGTTGCTGGTCCAATGTATAATGTTCTTTCTTTCATCTTTTATAATCTCTAACTATCTACGGTTCTAGCTTAGAAACCCAGTCTTTCTAAGACTATTTTAGCATCAAATTCTTCCAGGTCTTTATACCCTTGTCCTACACCTAAAAATAATATAGGTTTTTTTATCGTGTAAGATATTGATAATGGGGCTCCCCCTTTATCATCTACATCAACTTTTGTTAATATTGTTCCATCCATCTCTACCAAATCATTAAATCTTCTGGCTTGTTCGATACAGTCGTTTCCTGTAATGCTTTCTCCTACAAAAATTTTCATATCAGGTTTAGTCACTCTGATTATCTTCTTTAATTCTTCCATCAAATTTGTGTTTGAGTGAAGTCTTCCGGCAGTATCAATAAGAACTACATCAACTTTATTTTTTTCAGCGTATTTTATTGCATCAAAAGCAACTGCCGCAGCATCACTGCCATAATCTTGTTTTATAATCTTAACATTCAGCTTTTCAGCATGTTCTTCTAATTGTTGGATTGCTGCTGCTCTAAAAGTATCGCAGGCTGCTAAGACAACTGAAAAGCCTTGCTGCTGAAGATGATTAGTTAATTTTGCTATGGAAGTCGTTTTACCGGTTCCATTGATTCCAAAAAAAGCAATGACAAAAGTGCCTTCTTTTTCTTTTATCTTTTCTATGATGTCAATTTTTTTAAATGATAAGATTTCAGTCAAAGTATTTTTGAGTGTTTCTTCTATCTTTTTAGGAACATCTCTTGGCAAAGGTTTATTGACAAGCTCTTCTTTCAGGTCATCTTTAATCCTTTCGATCACTTCTACGGAAACATTATTTTCCAATAAAGCCAATTCCAGATCCCAGAATAAGTTATCAAATTTCTCAGCAGAAATGGTTTTGGTTGTTAAGCTTTCTTTTATCTTACCAAAGAATGATTTTTTTTCCTTTGGTTGTTCTTCTGTTTTTTCTTTCTCTTCAATCTTTGTTGTTTTTTCTTCTTTCTTGACGGGTTCTTTTTCTTTAATGGGTTTTTCTTCTTTGGAAATTTCTTTTCTCTCTGGTTTCTTTTTGGTAATTGTTTCTTTTTCAGATTCTGTTACTGGAGTTTCTTTTTTTTCAACTTTTTCTTTTACTTCTTTAATCTTATCTACTTTTTCTTCTTTATGTTTTTTTTTCTCTTCTTTATCAACTTTAGGTTCTTCTTTAAGTTTCTCTTTTACTTCTTCTTTAATCTCTTCAGTATCTATCTCTTCTAGATCTTCTGTTTCACTCTTTTCAATAGGTTTTTTATCTATCTCTTCCGGCTTTTCTTCTGCTTCTTCCTGAGCTTTCTTAGAGAAGATCGACAATGATCTCTTTAATTTTTCTTTAAGTTTTCCGAACATTTTTATTTATGTTTTTTTATTATTTTGTTGTTTTTTAATTTTATATTCTCTTCATCTTTTGTGTCTGTCTTTTTTCTTGAATCTTCTATGGTTTTTCTGTTTTTGTTTCTTTCTCTACTTCTTCGTAAATCTTCATGGCTTGATATTGCAATTGCTGCAATACTTCTTCAGCTTCCATCACTTTTGCAGTTACTTCTTCTTTCTGTTCCTCAAGTAACTTTACCACTTCTGGAAAAGTTTTTTCAACTGTAATTTCTCCTCCCACGTTTACTATCAATCTCTGGTTATCTTTCAATTCAGCTTTTAAAAAAATTCCATTAGCGATTGGAGCAAGAATTTCATTATTAATTTTGATCTTTTCAATCTCTTGCAGCGCGGAAATTGATGTTTCAAGTTCAATATTCTGCTGGTTTAATAATTCAGCATGCTGCGAAACCTGTTCAATCTGTTGCTGCAGCATCTGAAACTGCATATATCTGTTTTGAATATCTTCTTCGTTAGGCATTTTACAATTTTATTTCTCGTTTATTTAATTTTTTTCTTCAGTTTCTTTTTATTTTTTTTCTATTCTAAAGTTTTTTTATCAGCTTTTGTAAGAATTCTTTGTAGAGTTCTACACTTTTTAGGAAAGGCAGGTCTGAATCGTCAAGAGCAACCTTATTCATGAATGGTGAGTTGCTGATCATTATCTCTTCCCCTTCATTTTCAACTTGTTCAAGCTCTTTCTCTACAAGAACCTTAAGCACATCTTTATCTTCTTTTTTAAGTGTCATAGTTAATCCCTCTAGATTTTATAGTTGCGGCTTCCTTTGCTTTCGCTCAGTAAGTGCCATGTAAGTAAATATAAAAGCTGTTTTATAAGGTTTTTGCATGAAAATGATTCTTTAAAATATATTGTAAAATGAAGAAATAAATAAAAGCAGCATCAATTAACTTGCTTGTTTATGCACCAAAAAAAGAATGATAATCAGATTAAGTTATTGTTAGTCCCTTGTTCAGGCGGAAAGACTACGGAATTAGCAGATCAGATTTATATTAAGCTTCAGGAAGATTATAGGCTGGAACAGCAGGTGGAAATTCTTCATAGTAAAAGGAGATTTGAGGTGTCTAAAGATACAGCAAAAGATCATCAACATCCTCTTGTCATCGATTCTTTTTCTGACATTGAGGCAAATGTTGATATTGGCAGGAACCCTTTGAAGGATAGGATCCGTGGAACACATTTAGTATTGATAGAGCATCTTTTGACTCCAGACAAGCAGGTTGTTGAGGGAAGTGATTGGCCGCAGACAGTATCGGTGAATGATCATCTGTTTACAGTAAGAGGACTCTTGGATATCGCTAATGATGTAGATACCTTGCAAAAAACATTGGTTGCGCCATATCTTACTTATGTACGTTCGCATAGTATAGAGAAATACAAGAAAAGAGGATTTTTCCAGTTTAATTCTTTGAGAAAAGTGCTTAAAGATCTCAGCAATGACGATTTAAAAGCCCTGTTAACAATAGACCCTCATTCTAATGAAGCTATAGGTATTGCTAATGATTATGGGATGGACTTTCATGCTATCAATCCTTTCCAGTCAGGAAGATCGATAAACCCTTATAAATTGGGTTTTTCAGGAAATAAAGCAAAAGAAGCCATGAAAAAACTAAGGCCTTTTCATGAGAGATTCACTAAGATCAAAGAAGAAAATCCAAACCATATTTATGTTATTTCGGTTGATGACGGAACTGAAAGAAGGTCTGAAAATTTCACTGACAGGGCTTTCTCTGAACTCTCGATTGAAGAAGTCTATTCCAAGCTTGTTTACTTTGATAAAGACAGGGTTTCTTATGGAAGTTCAGTCACCAGATTCAAACATTTTTCGCAAATAAATGATCACAATTTTGACAAAGAAGGGACTTATATCATTATTGATGATATGTTTGCTAGTGGCGGGACGGCAATGAAAGTCGCTGAAATCCTGAAATATTTAGGAGCCAAAAGGGTTGAAGTTTGGACGAGTCATGCAGTAACTATGCCTCTTCAATACGAGAAAGCAAATGACAGGTCGTATATCGATAAGGTTGTCTGTCTTGACACTGTGCCGCAAAGCCCTGAGCTGAACGTAGAATTTATACCGGCAAGTGCAGATCTGTTGGCTGCAGAATTGTATAAAGTGCATCAAAAGCTAGCCCATTCAAGGTATAGTGCCGTCTAAATAAAGTATTTATCAATATATTTCTACATGGCTTATTTTTCCCATAAATTTTTAAAATAGCTGCTGTAGAAGATACTTCTATGCTTACTGAACAGCAAAAAGAACGTCTGTACAAACAACAATTCCGTCTTGTTGGTAGTCATAGCGTTGTCAAAATCTGTTTCTGGACGAAAGAATGTGTAAGGAATAAAGGAAAGGTCTGCTATAAGCAGCATTTTTATGGTGTGAATTGCGGGAATTGTTTAGAGATGAGTCCAGTGATTACCTGCAACCAAAGATGCAAACATTGCTGGCGGGACACTTCAGTGTTCTCTTCAGGCTGGCAGGGAGAAGCAGATGATCCAAAAGAGATCATCAAAGGCTGTATTGAAGCAAGAAAGAAATTATTGGTGGGATTTAAAGGAAATGATAAAATTGATTTAGAAAAGTTTGATAATTATCTTATTCCGGATCATGCAGCGATTTCATTGACTGGTGAACCTACTTTCTATCCAAGGCTGCCCGAATTGGTGGATTCTTTCTTTGATGATTTTAATTTTAAGACAGTTTTTTTGGTTACTAATGGAACCGTTCCGGAGATGTTGAAAAAGTTTGGTAAAGAGAGCAAACGTTTTCCTACTAATATCTATCTATCTTTAGAAGCTTATGATGAAGGCAGTTATAAAAGATTTACCTGTCCGGTCAAAGAAGGTTTATGGAATAAAGTGAATGAGAGCATGAAGCATCTTAATACAGTTAAAGATAAGACGAGAACAATCTTAAGGATTACAGCAATAAAAGGATTCAATATGAACAAAGCAGAAAAGTTTGTCAAATTTGTTGAATTGATGCAGCCTGAACATATTGAAGTAAAAGGTTATGGTTTCCTTGGCTATTCCAGAAAAAGGATGAAAGAGGAAAATGTTCCAAAATGGGAAGAAGTGCAGGAATTTGCGGAAAATCTTTCTAAAAGATGCGGTTATAAAGTTACTGCCAAGCATGAGCCAAGCAATGTTGTGCAATTGAGCAAAGAAAAAATGTTATGATTATATCTGAACGTGCTGAGACAAATATTGAGTATAATAAGCACAAAAGTATAACAAGTTATAAAAGTATAATAAGTTATAAAAAACGAAAAATTTAAATAAAAGATTATCTTTGCGAGTATTGGGTGAAGTTAAATGGACGTCTGCATTAAAAATATCAATGATGATGACTGGAGAAATTTTAAATCTGAATCAGTAAAGCATGGGTTAAAATTGGGAGACTTCTTTAATAAACTTGTAAAAGAGCATCATTTAAGATGTAAAGAAAGCAATTGGGAGAATGTACTTTATGGTAAAAAAAAGCTCAAAAAAGTTTTAATGAAAGAAGATGCGAAGAAAATAAGATCAGAGTTTAGAGAACACTTTAACATGAGGATGTAAGATGGGTTACTTGGTTGACACCAGTATTCTTATTGAGATTGAGAATAATAATCACAGAATTATTGAAGAAATTGAAAAATTAAGACATTCTGCAGAAACCAACTTATTTATTTCTATTTTTAATTTTTGTGAGATATATTATGGCGCTATCAACAAGAACGAAAAAAACAAATCTAAAACGGTTGAAAGATTAAATGAATATGATTTATTAAATACTACTCAAAAAACAGGAAAAATATTTTGTGAATTGCTTTGCGAACTAAAAAAAGCCGGCAAATTAATTCCTTATTTTGATTTGTTCATAGCAGCAATTGCAGTTGAAAATAATTTAACTTTAATTACTGAAGATAATCATTTTAGAAATATTTCAAGACTCCACCAGGTTATATTAACTATCTGAGACTAAAATGTAGTGGTTAACTTTTGTTATTTTTCTACCTATTAAAAATTTAAAGAGGAAAAATTTATAAATATGTAGTGGTTAACTTTTTCCATGGCAAGTATTGTAACTAAGAATGTTAAAGGAAAAGAGTATATTTATTTAGTTGATTCTCTACGGAAAGGAAATAAGGTAATACAGAAAACTATAAAATACATTGGGGCAAAAAGACCTGTCTTGAAAGAAGAGTTTGATTGTATGAACCTTTCATATAAAAATCAAGATTGGATTCTTAATAATTATAATAATCAGTTATCTTATCAAGATCATCAGAATATGAAAGATATTTCTGATAAATATAATGAATATTTAAAAAGTCTGGATAAAATCTCTCGAGAAAAAGAAAAAGAACGTTTTTTAAGTATTTTTATTTCAAACAGCAATGCTATAGAGGGTTCGACATTAACTGTAAAAGAAACATTTAATTATCTCTTTAATGATATTGCTCCTAAAGATCATAGTAAAAAAGAATTATTCATGGCATCAAATCTATTAAATGCCTGGAATTATCTTGAAAAGAACTGTAAGAAATTTCCTACTGATAAAGATTTATTTGAACTGCACAGATTAGTTAACCTTAATGTTGAAGATGAGGTTACTTTAGGAAAGTACAAGAAAGTTCAAAATTATATTGGTGATGTTCACACAAGTTCTTATCTTTTTGTAAAAGAAAAAATGAAAAAATTATTCTTCTGGATTAAAAAATCTTATAAACAAGTTAATGATTTTGAAGTTGCTTTCCAATCACATGCTCAGTTTGAAATAATTCATCCTTTTGTTGATGGAAATGGCCGTGTTGGAAGATTATTATTAAATTGGTTATTGATTATGAAAAGTTTAATGCCTTTAGCAATCCCGGTTAAGGAAAGAAGTGATTATATTGTTGCGTTAGAAAATTCAAGAAGAGGTAAAATTGAAGCTATTTGTAAATATTGTTATAAACAATATTTGAAGCAATATAAATTCGTTTAAAATGGTTCGTTCAACTGAAGGAAAACATCCGTTGTACTTTGAAGCAGTTTTACAGTTAAGGGATGTTTCTTATGATGCGGTTAGATTTGTTGAAGATGAAATCGGGATGAAAAGGATTCCTATTGCTAAAAAGGAAAAAGTAAAGAATGGTTTTGATTATTATTTGGCTGATGGAGATTTTACTAAAGCTTTGGGAAAGAAACTTCAAGGAAAGTTTGGCGGGGAGTTTAATCTAACTTCAAGTTTGTTTGGCAGAAAGGAAGGAAAGGAAATATATCGTATCACTGTTCTTTTCAGGGGCATCCCATTCAAAAAAAATGATCTTGTTGAGTAT
>JAHJGQ010000118.1 GCA_018824365.1 Nanobdellota archaeon
AAGTAACAAAAACCTTATTAAGTAAGCAAAAGTTTATATATTATTTTTGTAATTGTAATACTTATTTTAAAAACAACATAAATAACAACATAAATAACAACATAAATAACACACAAACTAAAAAAAAGAGGTGCCAGGAAACGGCAAGGATTAAGGACAAGATTTGGACAGAGATACAAAGATTTATCTTTAAGGATTCTGAACACATCAAAAAACCAAGAAAGAAAGCTAAAAAATCTATAATTATAAAAAAACCAACAGGAAAGAATTCTATAAAAAAGTTAAAAAAAGCTGAAGAAGAAGTAAAAAAGACTCAAGAAAAAGCAGCAGTGATTCAGAAAAAAATTTGGACACAGATAAAAGGATTTATTTTTAAAGATCCTGAGCATACCAGAAAATCAAGAAAAAAAGTAATCAGATCTAAGACGGCTGTGAAGAGGCCAATAGAAAAAAAGAATCCTATAAAAAAGCTAAAAGAAGTTGCTAGAAGACCCTTTAAAGATGAAAGCAGAGCAATTTTTAAAGAAAGGGTCTGGGCGGGGATAACAGGATTTGTGTTTAAGGATCCTGAATCTATCAAGAAGCCAGAAAGAAGGGTAATAAAATCTAAGAAAATTGCGAAAAGATTAATCGGGAAGAAGACTGTCAAAACTATTAAAAAACCTCTAAAAGTAAAAGAGACTGAACTGAAAGAAGAACTAAAGGAAGTTAAAAAGCAAGTTAAAGAAAAAAAAGTCAAAGAGAAAGAAGAAGAAAAAATAATCCAGAAAATACCTACTGAAAAAACAATTAAAACAGCAAAGAGACAAATTAAGAAGCCGATAATAAAAAAAATTAAACTGCCTTCTCCTAAGATAAAGAAAATAAAACCATTAATAAAAGGAACCACTAAAAAGATTTCTCCCAAAAAAATTTCCTCCCTAAAATTAATCAAATCATCAGAAAATCCGATAATTCAGCCTAATGGAGATAATCATTGGGAAGCCTGGCAGACTTTCAATCCGGGAGTTATTTTGTTGGACAACAAAGTGCATTTCCTTTACCGGGCTATTGGAGAAGACGGCCTTTCTCGTTTAGGGTATGCGGTCTCCAGTGATGGATTTAATATCGACGAAAGATTGCCCTATCCAGTTTACGAACATCAACCAAGACAACATCAATTTACAATATATTCTTACTTTTCCGGAGGCAGTTGGGGAGGATGTGAAGATCCACGTATTGTTCAAATAGATGAAGAAGACATACTTTACATGACTTATACTGCTTGTGATGATGGTTTAAGAGTTGGTCTTACCTCAATCAAAGTAAAAGATTTCCTAAAGAAGAGATGGAGATGGAAAACTCCTAAGTTAATCTCACAGCCAGGAGAAGTTCATAAAAATTGGGTAATCTTCCCTGACAAGATAAACGGCAAATATGCTATTCTACATAGCATCAATCCAGAAATTTCAATAAATTACGTTGATAATTTAGAATTTGCTGACCAGAAATATATTCAAAGCCAGCATGGAGGCAGGCCCCAAAAGATGCCCAATAATTGCTGGGATAGTTGGATAAGGGGCGCAGGTCCTCCGCCATTAAAAACTAAAGAAGGCTGGCTAGTATTATATCATGCTATGGATGAACATGATCCAGGAAAATATAAAGTAGGTGCGATGCTTCTTGATCTTAATGATCCTACCAAAATATTACACCGTTCTCCACAACCGATCTTAGAGCCAGATGAACTCTATGAAAACAATGGCTTTAAATCTGGTGTTGTCTATGCTTCAGGAGTGATAGTCAAAGATGGAAATCTTTTAGTTTATTACGGCGGTGCTGACAGTTATGTCTGTGTCGCTTATACTAATTTTGAAGAATTTATCAGATCGCTCAAGCAAGGAAGCAAAATAAAACTTAATAAGAAAAAGCTTAGAAAGAAAATTGTCAGGAAGATGAAATAAAATGAGGTTGAACATTCTCATAGGAGGAAAAGCGGGACAAGGAATCAATAAAGTTTCAGAGATAGTTTCAATGATTCTGATCAAACAAGGCTATTTTGTTTTTAATTATAGAGATTATCCTTCCTTGATCCGCGGCGGACATAACTTCAATATCCTTTCTGTTTCCGAAGAGAAAATTGGAAGTTACCAGTCTAAGTTAGATGGAATTGTTGCTCTGGATCAGAAAACTATTGCTTTGCATAAAAACAAACTAAAAAAAGGCGGGTTTGTTGTTGATTCCAAAGATTTTGAAAACTTGGGCCGAAACCTAAATCTAGCTTTAGCCGGGGCTTTAATTAAGATCCTGGGCATCGATAATAAAATTTTGATGGAAGAGATTAAAAAAGAATTCAATAAAAAAGAAGCTCTTTCTGCAGCAGAGAAAGGTCTTGCAAGCCAGAAGAACATTTTCAACATTAAAAAACAAAATAACAATAATATTACTCTGATGACTGGTAGTCAGGGAATTGCCCAAGGGGCGATCAATTCCAGAATTGACCGTTATATAGCTTATCCGATGACTCCTGCCACAGGCGTTATGCATGAATTAGCAGCAAGCCAGCTCAAAAATGATAAGACAATTAGTCATAATAACAACAAAAATATCCATCAGCATAATCATCAAAATAATCTTCTTGTTTTTCAGGCAGAAAATGAAATTGCCGTAGTCAATGCTGCATTAGGAGCAAGTTTTACTGGAGCAAAGACAATAATCGGAACCAGCGGGGGAGGATTTGATTTGATGTGTGAAGGTATCAGCTTACAAGGCCAGTCAGAAATTCCTTTAGTTATTTACCTTGCTGCCAGACCAGGTCCAGGTACAGGAGTTCCGACCTATTCTTCTCAGGCAGATCTAAACATTGCTTTGAGAGGAGGACATGGAGAATTTCCAAGAATAGTGATAGCTCCTGGAGATCCTCTTGAATGTATAGAAAAGACAAATGAAGCTTTTTATCTTTCTGAGAAATTCAATTCTTTATCAGTAATACTTAGTGATAAGCATCTGGCCGAGTCTTGGTTTAGCTCTGACAGAAAACCAAACAAAATATTAAATGTAAAAAGTTCCAGGAACAGAAAGATTCCCGGCAAAAGAATCGTTAAAGCCAGCAGTTATGAACATGATGAAATGGGATATACTACTGAAAGTGCAGAAATTGCTGCCCAAAAAGCAAAAGGAAGGCTGCTCAAGTATGAAAAGATCCAAAAAGAATGTGATAAATTTGAGATGATCAAGATTCATGGTAAAAAGAAAAGTAAAAACTTAATTATTGGTTGGGGATCAACAAAGACAGTCATTCTCGATGCGATTAAAGGTCTTGACTATAAATTTTTACAGGTCCTGTACTTGATGCCATTGTCAGATAAGATTAGGGAAGAGATGAAGAAAGCAAAAAAAATCATCCTGATTGAAGAAAACATGACCGGCCAGTTAGGCAGGATAATCAGGGAAAAAACAAGTCTTAAAATTAAACATAGAATCTTAAAATACGATGGCCGGACTTTTTCCTCTGACGTCCTGAGAGATGAAATTTTGAAAGTTAAAAATGAGTACAAAAAATAAATTGAAAACAAAATTAAGAATAAAACTGGGAACAAAGAATGAAGATACCTGGTGCCCGGGATGTCCTAATCATAATATATTGGAAAGTACAAAAAGAGTCTTGACTAAACTAATCGGCAAAGGATACAAACAGGAAGACTTTGCCATGGTCACGGGCATCGGCTGTCATGCAAAGATCTTTGATTATCTTAACATTAGTGGAATTTATGGTCTGCATGGGCGTGTTTTACCGACCGCTTTAGGAATTAAATTAGGCAATCCTAACCTAACTGTTTTAGGATTTGCTGGCGACGGCGATACTTATGCAGAAGGTATGGCCCATTTCATTCATGCTGGAAGATATAACGCAAACATGACTCTAGTAGTTCACGATAACCAAAGTTTTTCCTTAACGACTGGACAATCAACACCAACCTCACAACAAGGCTATAAAAACAAAGCAAAACCTTTCGGTGAATTTGATAAGCCTTTGAATCCGATTAAGCTGGCCCTGGCTTCAGGAATGAGTTTTATTGCCCGCTGTAATGCCCGCGATGTTGCACATACAGAAAGAATTCTGGAAAAAGCGATCAGGCATAAAGGTTTTTCTTTCGTAGAAATAATCCAGGACTGTTTGATATTTAATCTGGAAGCAAACAATAAAGATGGTTTGATGTACAAGATTTCTGATAATAAAAATAAAAAAAAGGCAGAACAGTTGGCAGAAGAGTGGGATTATAATAACAAACATGGCAGGATTCCCTTAGGAGTGATTTATCAAGAAAAGAAAAAAACTCTGGAAGAAAAATGGCCGCAATTAGCTGCTTTAAGTAAAACTTTAAGGAAAAGAAAAATATCGAGAAAGAGAAAGACGGAAATAAAATAAATTTTTAATCAGATGAAATTTAAGATCAAACATTATCGGGAAAAATGTATCGGCTGCGGTTCTTGCTCTTCTATTTGCCCCAAAAACTGGGTGATGAAAAAAGATGGTAAAGCTGCTCCCATCAAGACTGAACTAGATGAGATTGGCTGCAACCAACAAGCTGCAGATAGCTGTCCTGTTAAGATAATTAAGATTACGAAGATAAAATGATTTTTGATATATGGAGATAAAATGGCTCGAAGAGAAAAAATTTATGATATAATTATCATCGGCATGGGTCCTGCAGGGTTAAGTGCAGGAATTTACACAGCGAGAGCTAATATAAAAACATTGATCATCGGAAAAAGTGCTGATTCAAAACTCTACCATATTCCTCCTGGTAAAATTGAAAATTATTTTGGATTAGAGAGATGCACGGGAAAGAAATTGTTGGAAACAGGAAAAAAACAAGCCAAAAAATTTGCAGCCAAACTGTTAGAGAAAAATATAGTGGAAATAAAAAAAACAAAAGCGGTGAAACCAGCAAAATCGGCTGCCGGACAAAACGGACAAAAAAATAAGATATTTGAAGTTATAACTGAAGATAAAAAAAAGTATTCTACAAAAGCTTTAATCTTTGCTGTTGGCACCTTGACTACGACGGAAAAAATATCAAATGAAAAAAAATTTTTGGGCAAAGGTGTCAGTTATTGTGCTCTCTGTGATGCCAGTTTCTTTAGAGACAAACCCATAATTGTAATCGGTTCAGACGATTCTACTGCCAAAGAAGCGCTTGAGTTATGCGCTTATACACGAGATATTCAGATCTATACAAACGGAGAGAAAATAAGATTTACTAACCGATTATTAAAAAAATTAGAAGAAAAGAAGATTAAGATTAACGGCAATAAAATCACTAAGATTGCAGGAGATAAATTCGTAGAAAAAATTATTTTGCAAAGCGGGAAGATCATTTCAGTAAAAGGAATATTCATTACGCAAAAATCTGCTTCATTTACTTCTCTAACGGTTTCCTTAGAAGTTAAGACAAAGAATAATTTTATTATCGTCAACAGGAAACAGGAGACTAATATAAAAGGGGTATTTGCAGCTGGAGATTGTACCGGCAATCCCACACAGTTAGCTAAAGCAGTAGGAGAGGGAGCAGTAGCAGGGATCAATGCAACTGCTTTTGTTCAGCAAAGATGAAAAAAACAAAATTAAAATTAGTGACGAAAGGATTGAAGAAAGGAATAAAAAAAGGAAAAAAAGATGTTTATTGGCCTACTGAAGAGCTTAAAAAAAATGCCTGGATAAATAAAAAATCTATTTACAAAAAAGCAGAGAAAGATCCTCTAAAGTTCTGGGAAAGTCTTGCTGCAGAAGGAATTATCTGGGATAAAAAATGGAAAAAAACTTATAGTGAAAAGTACCCTTATTTCCAATGGTTTATAGAAGGAAAACTTAATGTTTCTTATAATTGCATAGATCGGCATCTCCAAGACAAGAAAAATAAAGCAGCCATCATCTGGGAACCAGATTCCCCTGAAGAAAAAAACAGAGTATTAACATACCATGATCTGTATTATGAAGTCAATAAGTTAGCAAACGTTCTTAAAAATTTAGGCGTTAAAAAAGGGGACGTAGTAGGAATCTACCTGCCGATGATCCCAGAAGGGCAGATATCTATGCTTGCCTGCAGCCGTATCGGTGCTGTCCATAATGTAGTCTTCTCAGCTTTCAGTGCTGAATCACTAAAATACAGATTAAAAGAAACCGGAGCTAAAATTCTCATCACCGCTGATGGATATTATCGTAAAGGCAAGGTGATAAATCTTAAAGCTAAGGCTGATGAAGCTGTTAAAAAAACTAAAGTAAAAAAAGTAATTGTCATTAACAGAGCTGGCATAAAAATTGATTGGAATAAAAAGAGAGATTTTTGGTGGCATGAACTTAAAGAAAAAGCCGATTCATATTGCCAGCCGCAAGCTATGGATAGTGAAGATACACTTTTTATCCTCTACACCAGCGGAACAACCGGCAAACCCAAAGGAATTATCCATACTACGGGGGGATATTTAACCCAGGCTCATTGGACCGCTAAATGGGATTTTAATTTACATGATGATGATATTCTTTGGTCTACCAGCGATATTGGCTGGATAACCGGGCATACTTATTGTTGTTATGGTCCTTTGTCAAATGGAGCAACCATCTTAATCTATGAAGGAATGCTTAACTATCCTCAACCAGATAGGTGGTGTAAAATTATTGAAAAATACGGCATTACTGTTTTTTATACTTCACCAACTGCCATAAGAATGTTTGCTAAAAATGGAGATTATGTTAAAAAAATTAATTTTGCTAGTTTGCGCATCTTAGGAAGCGTCGGCGAACCGATCAATAAAGAAGCCTGGGAATGGTTCTTCCAGAATGTAGGTAAAAAAAGATCCCCTCTTATCGACACTTGGTGGCAGACAGAAACTGGAGGAACCATGATCAATAGTTTACCGGGTATCGGTCCGTTCATTCCTACTTTAGCTGGAAGAAGTTTTCCAGGAATAAGATTAGCCATTTTGGATGACAACGGAAAAGTCCTTCCTGCTAACAAAGAAGGCAATTTAGTACAGTTAAGCCCTTTTGCTCCAGGAATGTTAAGGGGGATTTATAAAAATCATAAAAAATATTTAGAAACTTACTGGAATAAATTTGGGAAAAGGATCTATTTTACAAGCGACGGAGCTTGGAAGGATTGTCAAGGAAACTTTAGGATTATTGGAAGGCTTGACGACATCATAAAGATTGCCGGTCACAGGATTAGCACCGCAGAACTTGAAGATGCGATCACAAAACATCATTTTGTTGCTGAATGTGCAGTTATTCCCTTACCTCATGAGATAAAAGGGAACGTCCCCATAGCTTTAGTTGTCCTGAAAAAAGTTAAACCTTCATTAAAGTTAATCGAAGAAATTATCAAACAAGCAGAAAAATTTATTGGTCCCATTGCCAGGCCAGATCAAGTATTTTTTGTTGAAGACTTGCCAAAAACTAGAAGCGGAAAGATTATGCGCCGGATATTAAAGAATATTCTTACCAACCAACCGGTAGAAGATATTTCAACATTAGCCAATCCTGAATCTGTCGAAAATATTAAGAAAATATTAAGAAAATAGTATTAAAAAAATAAT
>JAHJGQ010000119.1 GCA_018824365.1 Nanobdellota archaeon
CTTTGAAAAATATATCAAACAAGCTTTCTTTAATTATCAGTATCCAAAAAACAAAAAACTTCTTAAAGAAGAAAAATATTCCTTGCTTAATGAAAAAAAGAGAACAGAAATCCGAGTCGATTCTTGTCTTTGGTGCCCATTCAGATGATTTTGTTATCGGTGCTGGAGGGACAGTTGCCAAATATTCCAAAGAAGGAAAGAATGTTATTGCTATTGCTTTTTCTTTTGGAGAAAAATCGCATGCCTGGTTAAAAGAGTCTGTTGTACAGAAGATGCGTGCAGAGGAAGCTTTTGAAGCTAGCGATTTGCTTGGCTGCAAGGTATATTTTTTTGATCTTCGTGAAGGGCATTTCATTGAAGATTATAAAGAAAAGAATATTGAACAGAAGATCCTTAATCTGATTAAAGCTACCAAGCCGAATAAGATTTTTACACATAGTCATGAGGATCCTCATCCAGATCATAAAGCTTCATATCAGATAACCATGAAATTATATGATAAGATTAAATATAAGAAACCGGAAGTGTTTATTTACTCTGTCTGGAATCCCGTATCTTTTAAAACTCAGCATCCTGCCCTTTATGTTGATATCTCAAAAACTTTTTTTCTTAAATTAAAAGCACTTAAAGCTTTCCGCAGCCAGAAGATTCATGTTGCTTATCCTTTACTTTTACTATTATTTAGGGCAGTTATAGAAGGCTTTAAGATAAGAAAAAAATTTGCAGAAAAATTTTTCAGGATAAAATGAACAAGAAACCAAAACTCTTAGTCGTGGCAGATTCTTATTATCCTAAAGTAGACGGAACGCTCAAATTTATGGAAGAATTCTTGAAAAGAACAGGTAAAGACTTTGAGACCTCATTACTGGTTCCTGATTACGGGATTAAAAAAGGCCGTAATGTCACTTACATCAAACTTTCAAAGATATTTAAAATATCTGGCTATTCAAGCCTTAAATTATCTTTCAGTAATTTAAAGAAGATAAAAAAAGCGATTAAAGAAGCAGAAATTGTTTTCATCCAGGGTCCTGCTTTAATCAGTTATTTGGGCATATATTATTCTTATAGATACAAGAAAAAAACGGTGTTCTATACACATACCATTGCCTGGGAATTATTTGAAAAGTTTGTTCCTCTTTTTATTAAGAAGCTTTTCTATAATTTAATTAAAAAGATCTCAATGATGCTCTATAACCATTGTAGTGAAATTCTTGTACCTTATCATGAACTTAAAGATTATATCAGAAACGCAGGCGTAAAATCAGAAATTACTGTAGCACGCCTTGGTGTTGATATAGACCAATTTTTTCCTTCTAAAAATATTGAGTTAAGTAAGAAGGATCTTAAGATAGATCCTAATAAATTTGTTATAGGTTATGTTGGAAGAATATCTAAAGAAAAAAACACTCACTTGCTTTTGGATGCATTCAAAAAATTGGAAAACCAGGATAAGTTTGTTCTCTTGATGGTAGGAGATGGTCCAGAAAGTCAGACTAAAGAATTTAAAGAAACCAATAATTGCATTGTTACTGGATTTGTAAATAATGTTCAGGATTATCTTAAAGCAATGGATATATTTATCATGCCAAGCTTAACTGAAACAACTTCTCTTGCTACACTTGAAGCGATGTCTTCTGGTTTGCCGGTAATTGCTACTAAAGTTGGATTCATCAAAAATTATATTATCAAAAACCATAATGGTATTTTCTTTCCTAGAGATAGTGCTACAATGCTTTCTGTTAAAATAAACCAGCTTATTAGAGATAAACAATTGCGTGAAAAACTAGGGCAGAATGCTAGAAAGACAGTAGCTTACTCATTTTCATGGGAAAGGTCAATCAATAGGATTAAAAGACTATTATTAAAAAAGTATTATGAAAATTAAACAATTATGATTGGACAATCGTAGTCATTGAACAACTATTATTATCTTTCTGATTCACAATTGGGCTCTGTAGAAACCTCTGCCAAATGGCGAGTGAGCACAAGACTATTCGTGAGACAAGCCATGCCCTCTTCTTCGGAAATAACTTCAACTTTGGAGCAATTAGCTAATCAAAAGAGGGTGCGAACGGAAGGGTTTCTACAAAGCCTCACAATTGAATATACATATATAACATAAACAAAAAATTTAAAAAGGGAACCCTAAAAACGATTTATATGGATAATCTAAAATCTGAAGACGAAACGGACAATACTGATGAGCAGATGCTTGATCAAGGCGGCATCGAATCATCTGAAGAGGGTTTTATGAAAGGATATTCTGACGAAGAAGAAGTTGAGGAATGTTCTGAATGTGGTTCTGCTATCGAAGAAGATAAAAAAGTAGTTAGAGAGATAGACGGAGAGAGATACTCCTTTTGCTCTAAAACTTGTGCTGATGATTTTGAGGAAAGTGTTGGTTAAGATTTAATTAAAGCCTTCTCAATCTTAGGCAGACTCCAACAATTTAATATATCTTTTTTTTCTGCCCAGCCTCTTCTAGCTAAGTTTATGCTTAATGAATAGAACGGAAGATGAGTTAAGTCGTGTGCATCAGTACTTAAAGCAAATCTGCATCTTCTCTCTAAAGCTGATTTAATATGTTCTCCAGATAAGTCCATCCGTTTAGGAGAACCGTTAATTTCTAGATAAACATCATTTTGTTTAGCAGTATCAAATACTTTCTCTAGGTTAATGTTTAATGGGTTTCTTTCATTGATCAATCTATCAGTTGGGTGTGCTAAAATATTGATGGGATTATTCTGCAGAGCTTTACAAACTCTCTCTGTCATCGTTTTTGCATCCATTTTAATCGAAGTATGGACAGCAGCAATCACTACATCTAATTCTTTAAGCTTTTTTCTTGTCAAAGGAAGAGAACCATTTTTCATGATGTCTATTTCAACACCGCTAAATACTTTGATACCTACTTTTTTCTGTACTTTTTCAATTTCATCTAAATATTTTTTTAAGCGTTTTTCATCTAAAGGGTTAGTAATCCCCATTGTTCCAAAATGATCGTTGAATGAAATAAACTTTAATTTCATCTCTTCGGCTTTTTGGGCCATTTCTAAGATGTTATTATTTCCATCACTCCATTTAGTGTGGTTATGAAATACTCCGTTAACTTCTTTAGTTGTAATTAATTTAGGCAAACTGTTTTGCAAAGAAGCTTTCAGTTCTCCTGTATTTTCTCTTAATTCTGGTTCAATATATCTCATCCCTAACTTTTTATAGATTTCTTCTTCTGTTCTACCGGCTGCCCACTTCTTTCCTTCAAGATTAAAAAGCCCATATTCACTTAAAGTATAACCTTTTTTTAGAGCAATCTTACGTAATTCTACGTTGTGCTGCTTATTGCCGATGAAATAAAGTAAGGCTGAACCAAACTCTTTTTCTTTTACAACTCTTAGATCAACCTGCATACCGTTGCTTAAGCGTACGGAACTTTTTGTCTCTCCTCTCGCTAGAACTTCCTTAACGTCAGGCATCTTAGTGAAAACTTCCATCACTTTTCCAGGTTCTGTAGAGATGACAAGAAAATCCAAATCACCGATAGTTTCCTTGGCCCTTCTGAAAGAACCGGCAATCTCTATCTTTTTGACAAAATCATATTTAGAAAAGTATTTCTTAATCTCTTCTACTATTGGTAGTGCGTGGATGTAAAGAAATCTTTTCGGTCTGGATTTAAGAAAAGCGATGCCTTCTAAAATTATTTGTTCAGTCTTCTCTCCAAAGCCTGTCAATTCACGCAATTTTTTTTGTATAATTGCTCTTTCTAGATCTTTGATGTTTTTTATCTTTAATTTTTGGTAAAGATACTTGATTTTTTTTGGACCTAAGAAAGGGATCTCGTTCAATTCTTCAATGTCTACTTTAACTTCTTTTTTTAATTTTTGATAATATTTTAATTTTCCTGTTTTTATGAATTCTTCTATCTTTTCAGCGATATGTTTTCCTACTCCGGGGATTTCTTCCAGTTCCCCTCTTTTGTAGATATCTTCAATATCTTCTGTTAAAGATTCAATAGCCATGGCCGCTTTCCTATATGCTTGCGGTTTAAATTGTATGTCTTGAAGTTCCAGAATATCAGCTATGTTGTTAAGAATCTTAGTGATCTCTAAGTTTTTCATCAAGGCCAAAAGAATATTTTAAAGTTTATAAAAATATGCTCTTTAAGGATAATAAAGATAAAGCATTTTACAAATTCCCTCAAGAAAGTTATTTATACTTATTTGAATTTAATTCAATCAATGAAAAAGAGATTGATTTTTTATCTATTAGTAATCATTTTATTTTCCAGTTTATTTTCTAGTTTAGTTTCTGCTTACACAATTCATAAGCCTATTTTAATAGAAAACATCCATGCCGCTGCCGATAAGCCTTACATTATTGAAGGTTATGAGATCAGTTCTGATCAAACCAACTGTATTGAAGTAAGGAATTCTGAAAATGTAATTATAAGAAATAATTATTTGCATGACTGTTTTGGAGAAGGAGAAGAAATTTATGATACAACTAAAAGTTTAGCAATATTTGCCGACAAATCATCATATCTTACTATTGAAGAAAATAATCTTAAAAATAACAAAATGGGCATCTATTTAAGAGGCGCGCCAAACTCAAAAGTTCTCAACAATAAAGTAATTAACAGTCAGGTTCATCACGGTATAACTTTACAAGAATCAGACAATTCTGAAATTGCTTTTAATTACCTTAAAGACAATGGACTTAAAGAAATATTTGATCAGGGGCCAAGGATCATCGGTATTTTTTTAGCTTACAGTAATAATTTAGACGTGCACGATAATACAGTTATCAACTCTTCAAGTGATGGTATTAGTGCAGTAGGTTATTATAAGCCTGAAACTGGCCATGATTGGACCAGGATCATCAAGAACGTTAGAATTTATAATAATCAACTCTTGTATAACTGGGAACAGGGAATCTGGGCTTTAAACGCTGAGAACATTGAAATATTTAACAATACTATTAAGACAACTTGTGAATGTCAGATGCCGGGTACGGGAATATTCTTTGAATATTATGTAAGAAACTCAGAAATTTATGATAATATAATCACTTCCTGTAATAATCCCGGTGCAGCAACCATAAAATTTTCACAAAATAATTACTTCCATGATAATGTCCATTACGGAGACGAAAAAACTAAATTTGTTGATATTGGAGATGAAAAAGTAGGTTATCCTTTCAACGATCCTACTTTTAAAGATTTACATACGTTCTCTTCGGAAAATAATTTAGATGAAAATAACCAATTTATCAAAAAAAGTGGTAAGGAAGAAAAAAGTGGACAAGAAGAGTCTAAAGAAACTAAGGAAAATGTTAATGATGATTATTCTGATTGTGTAAGTGAGGAATGTAATTATTTACCAACAATAATTTACTTGATTTTATTTTTAATCACCTTGGTTAGTCTAATAATAATATTGATAAAATATTTGAGGTTAGGATGAGATTAAGAAAAAAGATGAAAAGATTATCATTATTTTTCTTTGTTATTGTATTTAGTTATTCAACACTTGCTTATACTTTACATGATCCTATTGTTATAGAAAATTTAGAAACAACTGCTGATAAACCTTACATCATTGAAGGGTATGAGATTACTAATCCAACCGGGCCATGTATACAAGTAAGACATACTGATCATGTGATAATAAGAAATAATTACATCCATGATTGCGGTACAAAGATTTCAGAGAGCATACAAAAGAAAATAAGAAATGGGGAAGGAGATGCAAGATTAGCGATGATGAGTAATCCCGATAGTACGGGTGGAATGAATGTCTTTGATCCTTTAACTGTAAAGATTTCCAATAATAAAATCATAAACAATGATTACGGGATAAGAATTACTGGGCATGATCAAAAAATTGAAAGCGCTCTAATCAATGACAATACTGTGCAATCAAATCACCGCTCACATTTTATCTTTGTACAGAATAGTGACAATGTTAATATATATAATAATTATGTTAAAGATAATGGCTTAAGCTTGTTCATTGATAATGTGGGATTGCAAAAGGCTTTTGAAAAAGGAGAAGATTTTGGTGATGGAAGGATGCAGGGAATCTTAACAGATTCTTGCAGCCAGGTGAAAATATTCAATAATACAGTGATAAATTCCAGCAGTGATGGGATTGCTGTAGTTGGCAATGATAACAAACTTGCTGAAGATATTGAGATATTTAATAATCTGGTGATGAGAAATGGTGAGCAGGGCTTATGGATTGTTAAAGCCAGGAATGGAAAAATTCATCATAACAATGTCACAGAAAACACGCACAGGATAGATACTACCGGTGGCAGCAGCGGGATAATGTTTGAGGGAGAAGTTTACGACTTCAAAATTTTTGATAATGACGTTAGTTATAATGATGCTTTTGGAATTTTTTTTATTGAATCTACTGATAATGAAGTTTATAACAATCAAATTCATCATAATGGAGATGGTGCCTTTGGCTGGAAAAATATTTTTTTCTATGAGGAATATAAATATGCAGATAAACATGATGATGGAATCACAACAATTAGAGATAATAACGTCCATCAAAACAGGATAGCTGTATTTCATATCTGGACAGAAATCATTGGTAAAGTAATTGTTAAAGATAATATTTTTGATTGGAATGGAGGTAATCCATTACATTATGAGATGTATGATGATTTTGAGATGAAATCTCATCAAGAAGATTGGGAGTATAATGGAGAACAAGAATTTTTTCATACTTCTAACAATGATTTTATTAGGGAAATCAATAAGTTTGAGATATTAACAAATACGATTGACAGCCAGGAAGTAACTGGAAAACTAGAATTAAAGGGAAAGCCTGAAAAGAGTGAACAGGAAGATATTGAAGATATTGAAGATGTTTCTGAAGGCAAAGAAGAAAAAGAAATTGAAAATAATACTTATGAAAATACTTTTGAGGAATGTAATTATACTGCTGAGAAGGTTTATATAGCTTTATTTTTTATCACTTTAATTGCTTTGATTGTAATTTTGATTCTCTACATTAAAAAGAAAAGAAAATAACTTCATTTTCTATAAGCAACATAAATGTCTGCTTCTAACATTACTCCGTTATCGTAATAATGATGAACAAAATAAAGATTGCCATTCTTATCTAAAGTTGGTTCGCCGGCAAACTGTGAAACTATCAACTCCGGTTTCTGCCATTCTCCATTGATACGTTTGGATCTGAAAGTTGCTGGTGTTCCTAAATATCTTCTATTGAACCACATCTCATTTCCATCAGCAGTTACGTATGGCCAGCCTTCAATCTCTTCACTGTTGACAGCTTCAATATTTACTGGATTCTTCCATTCACCGTCAATTCTCTTTAACATCCAGAGTCAGTTCCGCTTTTACCACCTTCTCTATCAGAATGATAATACAATTCGTCATTCCAGATGTGCAGTTCACCTACATCATATTCAGGATTAAAATCTGCATTCTTCCATTTGGTCCATTTATTGTCTTTCCATTCTGCTGAGAACCAATGGACTCCTGTATAACCTTCTCTCACTGTACAGAATATCATCTCATTGTCTTGCACAAACTCACAGCCATCACCAGACAATTTTCCTGGTTTTTGTAACCAAACTCTTTGCGGTTCTGTAAAGCCGCCATTCTCCATTTTGCTCATCCAGATTCCTGTAACACCATCAAGTATCTGTTTTTCGACAGGAACTCTTACATCCGGAGTGAAAAAGAAATAAAATTCATCTCTATCTGCAGGTATGAAAGGCGAATCTTCTCCGCCGGCAGTATTTATTATGGCTAGGGGAACGGGATTTTCAAATTCATCTGAGTGTAATATCGGCGGATGTTTGTCCAATTCTGGAGTCATCTTTTCAAGATCAGTAGGAATTTTATCATGTCTGTTAGCGAAAGGATGTTCCTGGGCACAGCCTGTAATTAAAAGAAGCAAAAAAAGTAATAGCATTATTTTCCTTATCATTTTTTTATCTTTTCTTTCCAAATATTATAAACTTTTTTAGGATTTCCATCTTTATTAATTAAACCCATAGAATCAAATGGTTCAAAAATGTCAGGAGCGTACATAAAAGTCCAGATAACAATTTCTGTATCTAAATCTTTGGTAAGTTCAAAAAATTTTTTGGCAAACTCTGCTTGTTCTTCTTCACTGCTTTCCCAGCCTTTAGGACTTGCAGCACTATGCCAGCCGATTTCTGTAAAAGCGATGGGTTTGTCTGTATGTGATTTGATCTCTGCATAATGATCTTCAGGAAGATCTGCAGGATCTCTGTAAAATAATCCGGGGTAAGTTGTAAAAGCAACAAGGTCAGATTTAAACATATCAATCATTTCCCAATGAGTTTCAGATTCTTCCAATTCCCACATTTTTAATCCCTTCATTTTTTCTAATTGGAAAACCGTAAAGACTTTGGTATTTGGAGAAACTTTTTTTATTTCGTCATAGATTTGGTTGTAAAAGGGAACGAACTCAGCAAAATCTTCAGGATTCTTTTGCGCAAAAACGTTAATCTCAACCCCCATGGCAAAATATTTTGGTTTGTATTCTTTGATAAAATCTATTGTACTTTCCAGATAGATCTTTTTATTTTCTTCATTAAGAGGTCTGATTAAATCACCAGATGATTGGATATAATGGCCTACTTCTATTATAGGGATGTAATCATATTCTTTTGCCAGTTTTGCAGCGGTTATTGGAGCTTTTTGATCATTTATTTCCATCCAATCTCCAGCCCATAATAAGATATCTTGAGTTTGTTTGACTTTTTCCAAGAAATCTAAGAAATCATCCTGCTGAAAACTTTTTGGAGAAAGGCTTACTCCTTTCAATGGTTTTTCTTGAATTGGTTCTTTTGGAGCTGCACAGCTTGTTATTAGGATGATGATAATTAATGTTAGTAAGAGTTTTGTTTTCATTCTATCTTTCTGTAAAACTAAGTCTAATAATCTATAATATAAATGTTTCTGTTGGGTCTTTTTCTCGATTGAAACTAACTCTCGTGCTGTTATATTTCCCTACTTACAAGTGAAACGGAGTGACTGAGAGTGCAGCGTGGCGTAGAAAAAATTTTAGCATGAATAATCAATCTCTTTCTTGCATATAATCAGTAACAATGTTTATTATCTTTTTAACAGTATCACTGCAATTTTTAAAGAAGATTTTATCAAGTATTTCAATCCCATAGTTTCTAATTATATCACTAATCAAAGCATGTATAAATGATTGTGTCGCTGAATCAACATATTTAAAATCTAAAGTAACTTCCTCATTTTTATCTATAGAAGGGATAATCTCTTTAACTCTAATATCTCTTGCTACGTCCTTATTTTCAGCAAAGCTCCCTGTAACTGGGAATAATTTAATGGTTTTCATATGAATTTTGGCCTCCTATATCTAGCTTTTTTTCTCTCCTTCACGGTCTTAACGTAAGTTTCTCTAATTAAATCTAATAGTACTGAAAATTCTTTCGTTGCATCTAAAGAGATGTCTATTCCAACAATAGTGCCGTTCCAAAAAGGAAGATTTTCGTCGATAGAATGCCTGTCTTTAAGCGGATCTGCATAGAGTCTGATACGGCTCTTTTCTTGATTGCTTTTTAGTAATTTATACATTGCTTTCCCGCTGTATATAAGGAAAAAGTCATGATTAACTTTAGCGATAGATTTGATGAAAAATAGTCCTGCTCCAGCATTAAATTCGGTTCCCCCTTCCTTTCTAGTCGTCCCTGTTATTCCTGGAGTTAGTGCTAATCTAATAGCTTCCAAATCAGTTGGTGCGCTATGTGATTGATTAATAGATTTTTTTATACCAATACCTGTATCAGCAATTCCAATTCGAATCGTATTGCTTTTTTGGTAATATTGAGCTGAAAGAATCGCACCAAATTCTGATTGTGAATGCTCTAATACATTTCTAGCTAACTCACTTACAATGTATCTAATCGGTTCTGCTTGTTTTGGTTCTAAATGGAGCAGCGGAACCATTTCTGTAATGAATTTTGTCAACTCGGTGGAATTTTTTATTTGAGTTAATGGGATAAAACGTCCTGCTGGTTCATGTTCAGTTATTGTTATATCTGATTTAATACCTAGAAATTTAAACAAGCCCATTCTTTCAAAATAATGCTTTGATGCTGCTTCCATTTTTTCACAATCAATATTTGATTTCCCTATTTTAAGACCTAATGCAGCAACCATAGACAGAACCACCGGATGTACTGAAATCCATTTTTTATTTGCAGTAATCTCTAGTTTATGGGGATGCGAGCAGTCAAATGCCCGGAAAAAAGGGTCTATATTCCCTAAAAATGCACTATTTGGAAGGTGAATCTTCATATTACCGGGAAATAAGGTTTAATTTATAAATTTTTTCATTTTACCGGGATTACCGGCATTTATTTATTTGGTGGGAATCCCGGTAAGTTGTTTAGTTCAGCTAAAATTTATCCGGAATAAAGGTGCAATACATGACCAATAGTTTTGGTTTTTATGTATGTTGGCTTTAAAGCCAATGATAAACTCTTTATTTGGATCCTATTATCTAGAAGATAAAACCTGCTTCTTGATATCTTCCCGCACAGTTGCTGAAACAAGCGGATCATCCAAAACCTGCAGCTGGATTTCAGCTTTCTCTGTAACTATGTCAGTAATCTGAGCTAGTGAGGCATC
>JAHJGQ010000120.1 GCA_018824365.1 Nanobdellota archaeon
AATAATATATTATTGGTGGTATCAGCAGCTCTTCTTCTTATTTTTCTCAATAAATAAACAAATCAACTTAATCATCAATTTACTAAAATATTTCCTTGCATGCTTGGATGAAATTGACAGAAATATCTAAATTCACTTTTCTCTGTAAATACTACTTTTGTACTGCTTCCTTTAGGAAGGTTTTCATCGGCATCTCCATTTTCAAATGTAATTGTATGGCTTTCTCCATCTTTGTTTGTCCATTCTACTATGTCTCCTACTTTTATAACTAAAGTGCTAGGATTAAACTTAAATTTTTCAATTATAACATTGTGTGTCTCTCCAATTGCTGCTACTTCTTTCTCTTCCCCAACTATAATTTCTTTACTGATGGTTTGTTTTTCGATACTAGTTTCTTTTTCTCCAACTGTACACGATGTTAATATTAATAAAAATGATAGCATCAATACAAAAATTGTTAACATTATTGTTTTTTTCATAATCAAAATATCTCTTAATCTTTCTATACTTTAATCTTTTTAGCGAACTCTCCAATAAATGGGATTTCTTTCTCTTCTCCTGAAAGAGAATAGACAATGCCGATTATCCATAATACAAACATTCCTATCCATAAGAGGAGACCTATTGATTTGCCAAAAGGAATAAAAGCGATAATTCCGTTTACTATTCCTACAGCGACATAAACAATAAATAAGACTAATCCTTGTTTTGCATAGTACATTGCATATCTGTTATTTTTCTTTATCAGCAGAACTATGATGAAACCGATCACCGTTAGAAATATACCTAAGAATGCCCACACTTTTCCGTCATCAATATCTGACTTTTTCTTTTTCATTTTTATGATTTTTGCGTTATTTTTACTCTTTTTATGCTTTTTATTTTGTAAGTTGTTATGATCTACTTATACTTAATTTACTTATAATCTAATTATAATTTAATCTTTAATAAATGTTTTGGAGGCTATGATGTTTTTCCAATCCTTTCTGTAATATTTTAGAAATACGTAAAATGCAGCTATAACCATGATTAGGCTAAACCATTGTCCTATACTAAAGCCATAATATAATGCATCTTCTCTAAAAAAGTCAACAATAATCCTTCCCAACCCTTCAAAGAAGACAAAGTTCCAGAAGATAAAACCTGGACTAAATTCTTCTTTTAAACTTAGAAATAATAACCAACCGAAAACAACAAATCTTTTACTTGCTGCATAAATAGTGCTTGGATGTCTACAGGAAGAATCATAATTAGGAAATATCACGCACCATTTTCCATTCCAAATTCTACCAACAAGTTCACCATTGATAAAATTAGCAATCCTTCCTAAAGCTAGAGCAAATATTGTCGGCAGACTAAGAACATCTGCCATTACTGAAAAGTTTATTTTTTTCTTTCTGCAATAGATCCATGCTACAGTTACAATACCTACAAAACCACCATGGAAACTCATTCCCCCCTCCCAAATCTTAAAAAAATTCAATGGGTTAGAAAGATAATGTTGTGGTTCCCAAAAAACTTCAAAAAGTCTTGAGCCGATTATTACTCCCAGCATCAAATAAAATGAAAAATCCCATATGTCATCTTTAGAGAGACTTATCATTTTTTTATTTCGAACATAATTTAACCAGAAAACAGTTAGAAAAAAACCTAAGATGTAAACTAAACCATACCATCTTATTTCTAATGGGCCCATATGTAAAATTGTCGGATTTATGTTATTGATCCACATAATTTATCTGATATTAGTTTTTATTATAAAGATTTTTCTTGAATTCTTAATTTCTTGAATCTTTAAATTTATTCCTCACTGAGTCTAATACTCCGTTGCTTGCAATGACCAGTGAGGAATGACCAGAAATCCATTAAAAAATCCGGCGAATATCCGTAGCTTGCTGTGATTGGGAGTTAGATTTTAGGATTTCTCGTTTATTTTAAATATATCTTATATTTATTTTTAATCAAATTATGTTTAAATATGTTAAAAAGAAATGTTTATAAACCTATGGTATATCTTAAAATGAAAATTAATCATGTATTTCGTAGAAAAAATTCAGGCACAAGGTACTAGGCAGCGGAAAATTTCTGTTTCTAAGAAGTTTTGGTCAGAGTTTCCTATAGATTCTTTTGTTAAAATTGAGCTAATTGATGATTCTTCATTATTCTTGGTTGATAAAGTTCAAGCACAAGGAAAGCTGCAAAGAAGAATTCCTATCCCTCGTAAATTTTGGGAAGAATTCCCAGTTGGAGCAATCGTCAAAGTAGAGTTAATGAAAAAAAGTAAACCATGAAAAGAACAAAAAGAAATGGATGGAAGAGGACAAAGCATGATCCTCATCTGAAAACATTCCTAATTGTATTTACTGCTTTAGTTGGTATTGTTTTATTAGTCAGTGGTTTATCTTTGACAATTTCTTCTCAAGAAAATTCTTTTACATACAATATCATTCAAAATTCAATTAGAGAGATATCTGATCAGTTGACTGGTTTTGCTGTAAGTATTCCTCAAGGTCAAGGAATAGGGATAAATGGTACGATTGAAGAAATGATTAACAAAACATCAACAATAGACGAGACACCGGCAATAGATAAAACAATAACTACGCCGGATAAAATTGTTGAACCTCAACTAATTCAGAGTGCAGATACTTCAGGAGGCCAGCTTGGAATCCTGGCAGCTCCAACTATAAATTCAATAATTTTAAACACCACTAATCCTTCTACAAACGATACAGCTCAGAACTTGACAGTTAATGTTACAACTTCAGATATTGACGGAGATCCTGTAAAAGTAATTTATAATTGGTATAAAGATGGAACTTCAATTGCTGTACTGAATATGCCTTTTGAGAATAATACTGTCAATGTATCTAATTCAACAAAAGATTATTCAGGATATGGAAATAATGGAACTGTAACAGGAGCAGTTTGGAATGCTACTGGTGGTTATGATGGAAAAGGTGCTTATCAATTCAATTCATCGGGAGATTATATTACTGTTCCAAACATAAATCTAAACGCTTCCAATAATGATTTTTCAGTTTTTTTATGGGCTAAAATTGGACAACATGACTTATATAAAAAAATAATACACAAAAAAGGT
>JAHJGQ010000026.1 GCA_018824365.1 Nanobdellota archaeon
AGAATAATTAAATAATATTAAAATAAACAAACTTAGAAGAAAATCTATCCAAAGAGTAAACTACTATCTTCATCATCATCTTCTGAATTTACTTTCTCGACAGCGAGCATAAAGTCATCGTTAGTAACATAATCTCGGTTTTCTCTAATTGCAAAATATCCGGCTTCAGTACATACAGCACGGATATCAGCTCCACTAAATCCATCCATTATTTTAGATATCTCTTTGAGCTTGACATTTTTCAAATTCATTCTTATAGTGTGTACTTTAAGGATTTCCATACGTCCTTCTTCCTCAGGTAAACCAACTTCGATTAATCTGTCTAGCCTGCCTGGACGAATAATTGCATAATCTAATATGTCTATCCTGTTTGTAGCACCAATAATTTTAACATTGTCAAGATGCTTAAATCCATCCAATTCTGCTAATAGCTGCATGAAAGTTCTGCTTACTTCTCTTTCTCCTGATGTACCTGTTTCAATTCTCTTAGCTGCAAGAGCATCAATTTCATCTATAAATACGATTGAAGGTGATTTTCTCCTAGCTAGAGCAAATATGTCCTTGACTAATTTAGCTCCTTCTCCTATGAATTTCTGAACTAGTTCAGAACCGACAACTTCGATAAATGTTGCATCTGTACTGTTAGCAACAGCTTTTGCAAGTAATGTTTTCCCCGTGCCGGGCGGTCCATGGAGAAGAATACCTTTTGGGGGACTAATTCCAATCTTCTCAAAAAGTTGAGGTTTCTTAAGAGGAAGTTCAATTACTTCTTTTACTTCTTTTACTACTTCTTTTAATCCTCCAATCAATTTCCAACTTTCTTTTGGCTTTTCAACAATAACATATTTTTCAACTTCAAAATTAGAGCTAGTTTCGATTTTTTCAACTATGTTAAGAGACTTTTGGTCGACAAGAGTTGTGTCTCCACTTCTGATATCTTTTAGATTTTGAGAGATATAACAATAAAATTTATTTCCGTTAGGTAACTTTATTATTGCTTTATCATCATGGACACTAACTACTTCAGAAACTAACAAAGCAGGTTTTTTAAGATTACTCAACTCATTATTGACATTATTGAACAACTCTCTTAACATACCGCTCTCCTGCTCAAGTTTTATCAGATTATCATTGATTATTTTATTTTCTTGCTCTAACTTATCTATTGCTTGAGAAAGATTTTTTTTATCTTCTTCTATGTCAGAAAGATCAATCGTCTCTGAATATACTAGCTTGTCGTTTGTTTTTTCCATTTTACTCTCTAATACGGATGTTATTTTTAAATCTTTAGATAATTTTGTTTGAAATTTATATGGTCGTTATTTTTACTTCAAATAATATTTTATTTGTTGTATGAAAAATTTCAATTGACAATTGAACTTTCTTTGTTTTTTTTTCTCTCGTCGATAAAAAACAGATAAAAAATATCTTTTGTGATTTTCAATTGTTTTTTTTTTTCAAAAAAAAGAAACTTTTAAAAAGGAAAATGACTTTCTCTTTGATAAATAAAACCAAAGAGGTGTTATGATGGCTAAAAAAGTAGTTAAGAAAAAAGCTGCTCCTAAAAAGAAAGCAGTTAAGAAAAAAGTAGTTAAGAAAAAAGCTGCTCCTAAGAAGAAAGCAGTTAAGAAGAAAGCAGCTAAGAAAAGATAAGCTTTTTTTTTCTTTTTTTTCTTTTATCGACTATAAATTCTAATTATCACAATTTTATCATATTAATTATTATGTTTTAAGAAGTGTTTCAAAAAAATATGGTCAAAACCCAGTTGCCCAACATTTTCACTCTATCTAAGATTGATTCAGCCTTTCCTTTGATAATTATATTTTTTGTATCTGAATATTCTTTTCCATATTTATCTTTCCACGTTGTTTTAACAATAAATTTATTGTTGTAGCTTACTTTATTGCCATCAAGATTTAAAACTAAATTTTCTTTTTGAGTCAGTTCTTCAATTTCCCATTTGTTCATAAAATTAGCTCTATTTAAAGTCACAACAACTTCACTAGGATTACTGAAAGATTCTTTATCAAGAATAATTTCAATTTGGAAATCTTCACCATAATTTACAAATACTGGATAGGTCGGCTCGATAATTATGTTTGGATTGTCTAGAGCAAGATATTGCAGTGAAGTTTTTTTTTCTATCAGATTATTTTCTGCACTTAATGGAATCTTCTTCCAGCCCGGTTCTTTTTCTTTGACAGAGATCTCAATACTCTTCTTTTGGTTAATAGATAAATCAATAGTGTTACATTCTTCTCCAAGACAGAATTTTATTTCTTTTAAGTTCGTATTTCCGCTGTTCTTTATTGAACATTCTATTTTGCCTTCTTCATCTATATTTATCTCACGAGCATAATTACATTCAAATGAAATTTTTCTTGAATAACTTTTCTCCTCGTCTTCAATAGTTAATTTTTCTATGTCTTCTTTAGTATAAATATTTTTACCTTTCTGAGATTTGAAAGAGCTCATCACAGATACATTTTTTTCAGAATAGATTACGACAGGGAATTGATAAATGTAGCTTTCGTCGAGATTTTCAGATACTTTGATGATCCAATATGTTTCTCTGACTTCTTTGGGTTTTAATAAGATTGTTCTTTTGTTTCCTCCAATTACTTCAATCTCTTTCGGTACTGAAAGCTGTAATCGTGTCGCTGTATAATAATCGGCTGTATTTTTTAATATCCCTTTTACAAGATTATAACTTCCTAAGCTGATTTCATCTGCTAGAATTTCTTCTTCTAGAAGTATCTCTTCAGGTATAAGATTGCCTATCTTTTTAACATCCACAGTAAGGTTGAGTTCTTTCCTCTTCAGATTAACATTCTCTGCCAACCATTCATATTTTATGGCAGGTTCTGTAGGATCAAAGCTGTCTCTTAATTTTATATGAGTAACATCAATGTAGCCATATTCACCAAAAGCTATATCAAAACTAACCCATCCTATACCGGGAAAGTAAGCTTCAGCCCACCCATGAGGCTGCCATTTTTCGTCAAATAGTTCTGAAGTGGTATAACTTATTCCAGAAACAAATCTTGCCGGTATGCCTAATGATCTGGCCATGGCAACAAACAATGAAGCCATTTCATCACATACTCCTTGTCTATTTTCTAACACCCAGGATGCTTTTTGTGATGCTGTTGCAGTTAAAGTGTTAAGATCATATTTAGTGTTCTCTTCAACCCATTCTGCCAATTTGAAAACTACTTTAAATAAATCATCTTCTCCCTCGGCTAATTCAGCTGCTTTAGCTACAATTGCCGGATCATCAGAATCGATAGTTTCTGTAGGCAGAAGAAAATCTTCATATCCTTTTATACTTGCATCTGATAATGGAAAAGAAATTTTCTCCTTAACTACATTTCTTTTATTTTTTGTGTCAACAACTGAAGAAAAACCATATTCTTTTTCACCTAATTTTTGATCATCCCAGATAAACTCTATTGAATCTTCTTTCAAAGTCCCTATACTTTGCCATTTTATTATATCCTGCCTGTAATCTTTTAATGGAAATAAGAGTAGATTTGCAGAAACTTCTTTCAATTTTGCATTGCTTTTTGTTGGTATTAGTTCAAATCCTCCGTTGATGTCCAATTGTAATTCTAATGATTCTCTTTGGTAAAGACTATTATCTCCTTCAGTCTCTGCCAAAGAAAAATTCATGATTAATAATAAAACAGTTATCAAAAAGAAGATTCTGGTCCTGTTTTCTTTTCTCATTTCTTTATAATCAATCTTGAAAGATATAAATGTTTTTGTTATGTCTTCTGTTATATCAACTTTCAAAGCATAGTTTAAGCAATAATTCATCCTAAATTAATTTTAATATGAATACATTTGATTTAATATGGTTGAATGTAGTTGAATGTAGTTTTAATAGTTAACTTTACAGCATCATTCAGACAAAAATCTTATAAAACCCATTGTTCTATTTATGGTCATGGAAAGAGGGATAGCTCTATTGTCTGGAGGAATAGATTCGCCAGTAGCGATTCATTTGATGAAGAATCGTTTAGATATTATTGCAGTTCATTTCCATCAGAAACCATTGACGGACGAAAAAGAGGTAGACAAAGTTAAAGAATTAGTTAAACTGCTGGAAATTAACAAAGTTTATTTGGTCCCTTTTGTTGGTGTCTTAAAAGCCCTTACGGAAAAATGCAATCATAAAGATTATTTTATTCTTTCTAAGATAGTTATGTTTAAGGCGGCAGAGTTGATCGCTAAAAAAGAAAAAGCAAAATATCTTATCACTGGAGAAAATCTTGCCCAAGTTTCCAGCCAGACTTTAAGCAATCTTTCTACAATTACGAAGAATTTGTCTCTTGAAATTTTCCGTCCAGTGCTTACTTACGATAAAGAAGAAATAATAAAAGTAGCTAAAGAGATAGGCACCTATGAAATATCTAAAGGACCAGAGATCTGCTGTTTATTAGGACCAAAACATCCAGCAACAAAATCAGAATTTGAAGAGATTAAAAAAGAATTGGATCAGCTGGATCTTACCATATTATTGGAAGAATCTTTAAATAAAGCTGAGGTTATTAGAAGTTAACATCATTAACCGAAATCTTTATAAAACTCTTTGTAGTTAATGTTGTTAACATGGATGAAAATATAAAAAGAATTCTCTTAAAGAATTTTTGGGAATATTTTGAATTAGCCGAATTGGCTTATGAGAGAAAGAAGTATAACGGGGCAGTGACGCTTTATTACAAGGCTTTAGTAGAATTAGGTGATTTAGCTCTTTTGGATTCAGTAGGTAGATTGGGAGCTAACCATACTGAAAGGTTCCAGATGCTTGAGCAGTATCAACCCCAGCTTTATTCGATTGCAAGTAAATTATTTCGTTTTTATCGCGATTCTTATAACAAAGAAATTTCAGCTGTAATAGCAAAGGTAGTCAAAGAAAATGTGGAAGAAGCAAAATATATGGTTATTAAATAGAAATAAAATAAAAAAGTGGATCCAAAGTAAGAAAGTAATAGATGTTATTGTTTTTGGAAGTTTGGTAAGAGGGAAGAGCAAGCCTAATGATTTTGATATCTGTATGATTTTAAAAGAAGAACAAGAGAAAGAAGCAATTGATTTAGTGGATTCTTTAGCGAAATCAATAAATGAAAATAATCTCAAAGTACAAGTGAATTTTTTATTAGAAGGTAATTTTGTCAAAGGCAATAACTCTTTAGTCAAGAATTTATTAGTTGAAGGATTTAGTGTAAAACATAACAAAGAACTGGCTTCAGTTTATGGTTTTAGATCAAAAGCTTTGTTTTTTTATGATATTAAGAAATTTAAGCCTAGCGAAAGAGTAAGATTCCATTATTTATTGAGGGGAAGATATGAACAGAAAGGTTTGTTAGCTAATTATGGAGCGGAATTAGTAAAAGATGGACTGATTGAAGTGCCGATTTGTTGTGAGGATATGTTTAAAGAGATTTTTGGCAATTGGAAATTAGATTTTAAAGTGAAGAGAGTTTTATTTGAGAGTTAATGATGTTAACTTAAGATGTACTTTTTAGTTTATTGGTTAATTACGTTAACTAAGTGGTATAAATACACTCGAACAAAAATATTTAAATAAAGCTGAGGTTATTGGGGATTAGAATGAAATTATACAACACTTTAACTAGAAAAAGAGAAGAATTTGTTCCCATTAAGAAAGGTCAAGTAGGGATGTATTGCTGTGGACCCACGGTTTATAATTTTGCACACATTGGTAATCTTCGTAGTTATATCTTCAGCGATGTACTGAAAAGGGTTCTCAAATTCAACAATTACAAAGTAAAACATGTCATGAACATTACTGATGTAGGCCATCTTACTTCTGATGCTGATGAAGGGGAAGATAAGATGATTTTAGCCATGAGAAGGGAAGGTAAGACTGCTTATCAAATAGCAGAATTCTATACAAAAGCCTTCAAAGGAGATATCAAAAAACTAAACATAATTGAACCAGATATTTGGTGTAAAGCAACAGAACATATTAAAGAACAGATTGAATTAATAGAAAAGCTAGAAAAGAAAGGTTTCACTTACAAAACTTCTGATGGAATTTATTTTGATACATCTAAATTAAAAGATTATGGGAAATTAGCAAAAATCAAGATTGAAGAATTACAAGCTGGTAAACGTGTTGGGTTGGGAGAAAAAAAGAGTAAAACTGATTTTGCTTTATGGAAGTTCTCCCCTAAAGATAAAAAGAGAGAAATGGAATGGGCATCTCCTTTTGGAAAAGGTTTTCCAGGATGGCATCTTGAATGTTCAGCTATGTCAATGAAATATCTTGGAAAACAATTTGACATCCATACTGGAGGAATTGATCACATTCCAGTACATCATACTAACGAAATTGCTCAATCTGAAGCAGCTATTAGCAAAAAACCTTGGGTGAAATATTGGTTACATGGCGAATTTTTAGTCTTAGCAAAAGGAGAAAAGATGGCTAAATCCGGGGAGAACTTTATTACTTTATCAACTTTAGAAAAAAAGGGATTTTCTCCATTAGATTATCGTTATTTCTGTTTAGGAACGCATTATAGGAAACCATTGATGTTTAGTTATGAAGCACTGGAAGGAGCAAAGGTTGCTTATAAAAAATTAGTTGAAAAAGTATTGGAACTTAAGGGGTCTAAAGGCAAGGAGAATAAAATCTTACAAAAAAAGTATCTTGAGACTTTTACAAAAGACATCAATGATGATCTTAATACTCCCAAAGCTTTAGCAACAATGTGGGAAGTGATCAAAGAGAATAAAATTACCGATAAGGATAAATATTTATTATTGTTAATCTTTGATGAAATTCTTGGTTTGGGTTTGAAATATCTAAAAAAGGACAAGATTCCTGAAAAAATAGTTGAATTGGCAGAAGAACGATTGAAAGCTCGTAATGGGAAAGATTGGAAGAAATCAGATCAGTTAAGAGAAGAAATAAAAAAGTTAGGTTACATAGTTGGAGATACTAAAGAAGGATATGAGATAAATAAAGCTTAGAGTAAATATTCTGTTAATCAATCAAAATATTTTATGATATCAATCTTATAATAAATTTTTATATTCTTCGACAACATCTGCAGTAAATTTCTTCATTCCTTCAAACGTTTGAGAATGTTTAAGCATATTTCTAATAACATCAAATGGTAGTGTAGCAATATCTGCTCTAATTAAAGCTGCTTCTCTAACTTGTCTTGTGTTTCTCAAAGATGCTGCTAATACCTCTGTCTTTAGGTTATATTGTCTAAGAATTTGTACACATTGTTTTACTAGATCAATTCCGGAAACTATACCATTATCATTTTTAGATATTCCTTCCATTGGGAAATAATCAGTTTTATTAAAGTTCATGCCGGATCTCTTTCTAAGATTATCATCAACCCTTCCTGCAAACGGACTGACAAATGCTGCACCAGCTTTTGCTGCTAACAAAGCTTGTTCTGGAGTGAAAATTAAAGTACAATTGATTGGTATGTTTTCCTCAGAAAGTTTTTTAATTGCTTTAATACCATCAAAGTGAGTTAAATTATTCTCTTCAAAAGATGGATTGATGGGTATTTTAATATTAACATTTCCAAACTCTTTAAACATCTCATACAATTTCCTTCCTTCTTCAATCATTCTTTGAGCAGTTGTTTCCGTTACTTCTAAACTTACCGGAGTATCTTTAGAAATAAGCAATATTTCTTTAATATACCCTTTAAGATTAATATCTTCTCCATCTAGCTTGCACTTATTAACTGCTTTTTTCATCAAAGAAGGATTTGTAGTGATTCCGTCAGCTATTCCCCATTCATAAGCTTGTTTGATTTCACTCAAATCAGCACTGTCAATAAAGATTTTCATTAGGACTTTACCCATTCATTTCTTCAAAGCTTTTTCAATTTTTTCAAGGTTAAATCCAACAATTACTTTATCACCAATTTCAATTACCGGTACGCCCATTTGCCCGGACTTTTCAATCATTTCATCTCTGGCTTGATTATCTTCAGCAACATTCACATCAGTAAACTTTATTTTTTTCTCTTTAAAATATTCTTTAGCTTTCTGACACCACGGACAGCTTTTTGTTGAGTAGATTTTTACTTTTATCATTTTATTTTACACCTTTATTTTATGAAATTACTTTTTTTATTCATTATCTTTTTTTCTTTTATAACTCTTTTTGTTTTGAAAAATTTATTTTGTTTAAGAAACTTTAAATATCTACTAATTATAAGATTATAAAAAGAGGTGAATGTCATGGACAATTGTACTTACAATAAATTGAAACTTATGCACAAATTAAGTAAAGTTAAAAGCTTTATTGAAATGTTTGGTAAAAAAGATGCAAAAGTAGCCAAGCATACAAAATGTGATAAATTACTTGCAGAACTTCATAAAGACTTAAGTAAGCATATCAGAGCCTTGCATAAAGCTATTGATCCAGAAAAACTTTAATTCTTTAATTGTTTTTGGTCCTTTCACAAGAAAATGAATAAATTTCTTTTTACTGCAAATAAAGCCCAGATTTTATTTGTTTGCGATGGGTTCAATACTCCACTGCTTGCAGTGACTTTTGATTCATCGCAAACATTAAAAATACCCCGCAGCTTGCTGCGATTGGGATTTTTATTTACGAAAATAAAAAGATTTAAAAAAATACTATTTATTTGCCTAGATAATAATGAAAAAAGGAGTTATTCTTAAATTACTGATATTATTCAGTTTGGTTGGTATTATTGCATCTCTCTACTTAGTCAAAAATCACTATGTTCCTCCAACTGAAGGAGCTTTATGCGATATTAGCAGTAATATTTCCTGTTCTTTAGTTAACTCAAGTATATATTCAATGTTTCTTGATGTACCTGTAGCCTTGCTAGGCGTATTATGGTTTGTTTATTTAGCGCTTCTTTCCTGGAACGCTCTGAGGAAGAATGGTAATATGGTCATCGCAATCTTGTGGTGGTCAGTAGTAGGTCTATTATTTGTAGTTTATATGGTAGTTGCGGAAATTTTATTAAAGTCTCTTTGTCCTTTATGTACAATTGTTCATTTAATCGTCTTAATTACTCTTATTTTGACGATTCCACTTTACAAAAGTTTAGAAATAAAGCCAAAAAATATTCATTTCTTTAAAACAATAAAATACTGGATTATCAGTTTAGTTATAGTTTGTTTACTCATTTTCGGGACGTTTAATATTCCTTTGAAAGAAAAGAATAATTCTGAAGATTTAGCTAAATGTATAACTAGTAAAGGCATAAATCTTTATAGTTCCTTCCGCTGCGGGCATTGTCTTCAACAGGAAGAATTGTTTGGAGAAGCCCTCCAATATATCAACATGATTGAATGTCATCCGGAAGGTCCTAATTCACAAACTGAATTATGTATTGATAAAGATATTACTGGAACTCCAACTTGGGTCATGGAACCGAATGGAGTTGAAGTCAAACGCCATTCAGGTTATATGACAATAAAAGAGTTGAAAGAATTTTCGGGATGTGAGGTGAAATAAACATGGCTAAGAAAAAAGTAGTTAAGAAAGTAGTTAAGAAAACTGTTAAAAAGGCAACTAAAAAGAAATGCAGTTGTTGTTAGTTTTAAGTTTTTATTTTTTTTAATTTTAATTTTTGGCAAAGTTCACCATATCAAATATGTGAAAGAGAAGTTTTTTATACTTTAATTATATTCTACTTAACTTATGGATAACCCCCAATTAGACCAATACACCAATAAAATCGTCAAAAAACTTAAAGGTACTGGTTATAAAGATGATGATATTAAAGAATCATTTAACAGATCTTTTTTGAAAAGCGTAAAACAAAATAAAATATTTTTATTCTTCTGTTACATTTCTGCATTGATATTTGGAATATTAGGCATTTCAATAATAATAGTTGGAAGCAGCATATTTGGTCATGGAATATTTTTTTATGTCCTAGCATTTCTTTTCCTTTCCCTTATTGCTTTATTAACTTACTTCTGTTTCAACAATTTTTATCAAAAAGAAAAATATTTATTGATAACTATGCTCCCATTAAGTCTTTTACTATCAGCTACTGCTTTCTTGATTCACATTCTATTTAGGGAATTAATAATAAATACTATTAAGTTGAAACTATTGCCCCAGATGACTCAACAGGGTCAGTTTGTTGATATGCTATCATTATTTGGAGAACCGCTTAACATCATAGTATTAATAATCTTAATATTACTGGTATACAATACTTTACCAATTATCTTTTTAATTAAAAAAAGTTTTAATAACCAAACATAGAAAATTTTTTAATTTATATCTTATCTGTTCATAACCCTATTCTTCATCGGAATGACATATCTATTCAAAAAAAATTCTTATTCCATACTAACAGTAGAATGTTTACTAAGAGTAGAGTAAGTATGGGCAGCGAGCTTTAATATGTAAGGTTTGCTGGATTCAGGACTATGAGCTATGCCAAAACTGCACTCTCTTGGATGCTCTGCACAAAAACTTGTTTCATCAGTAAACAATCTAAACCAAAATAATGTTTCTATAAAAGGAAGATTCCCGGTACATATTTTAAAACTTTTTTCCAAGTAAGCAGCAATTGTTGATGGTGATAGACCATCTCCTTCTGTAAATCCATACTCTGTGAGAAAGACAGGCTTAGCTCCATCACCATTCCTATCCATCACATCATGAAGGTCAATGTTTGGTTTTACAAAAGAACAATAACCCGGTTCTTCACGAATGTAAGGATGCCAGGCAGCTATATCAAAATAATCATCAGGGTTAGGACTATTTGCATACCGTCTAAAGTCAGCGAATTTTCCTTCACCTTTGATACATCTATAAATCTCTTCCAGGAATGCAACTGAATCGCCTCTGCTACATAAACCACCCATAATAACCCTAGCATCAGGATTCTCTCCTTTAATTCCCTGACGAGCATAATTTAACATATCAGTAAAAAGGAGAACTCTTTCAAAAACATTAGAAGTGTCAAGATGTTTATACGCTAAATGATTAGGTTCGTTATTAACTTCAAATAATTTTAATTTAGGAAAAGTTCTGCTTAAAGTAGCCCAAGAATCTCGATATCTTTCTAAAAAAGTGTTATAACTCTTAGTTCCCCAGGCTGGAACTGAATAAGGATTATCCATTCCAGTCAACCATTTTGCAAAAGTACCATCATCAAGTGCCATGATCTCTACTCCATGATTCTCTGCAGTATTGATGATGTTGTCAATCCATTGCTTTTTTTCTGGATTGGGAGTGTAAGGATCGTCAAGTGTGATGCCAAGATTGATCCAGTCTCTATGTCTTTTAACTCCAAGCTGAGATTCTATGGAAAAAACTTTTTCAAGATTTACATTGCCCTGCCACCATGCTAAAGGTTCACCTATTCCGCATAAAGTTCCAGGCACAGAGTTTGGTAAAATTAAATCTTTTTCTTCACATTCAGAAGCACAACCTGCTGAATTAAGACCTCCTGCTAGAATAGGACCTAATGCACTGAGACCTAGTGCACCACCTAATCCTTTCAGTAATGTTCTTCTATTCAATTGATAATTTGAAACCATATGAGTGCTTTAATCAAAGTTTTATATTTAAATCTTTTGGTTTTTATCACTAAGAAGTTATGACAACTAGATATAGTTAAGTATTAATTTTTTTTGTTTAAAATAGTATTTTTCACAGGAATGACATATCTATTCAAAAAAGAATTTTTATCTCTTGCTTGTTTCTTCATTGTTTCTGGTATCAGTTTTAATCCTAAATCATGAACAGCAGCGCTGAACCTGTCGAATGTTTTGTAAACCGGTTTTAGATTAGGATCCGGCAGGAAAATGTTTTCTATATCTCTTTCTCCAAAATGTCTTTGATAAACTTTCATTCTCTGCGTATGTGATTCATGTCCGATAAAAGTTAATTGATCATCTTCATCTGTAATATTACAGACAGTTGCATAACTGCCAAAGGTTGAGAAAGCTTCTGAATATTCAGCATCTTCCAATCTGTCATCTAAACAATGCAGTTCATCAGCAATATAATCTCTATCTAATGATTGTGGATCGTATCTTCTTCCGGAGACGACTAATTTATCATAATCTCCTCTTAGAGCTTCTTCTAGTCTTAACTGCATGGGTTCTTTTGCTGCTCCCAAGACAACTGCTATCTTCATCAAGAATAAAATTTAGTATGTTTTTTATAAAACTTCTCACAATATTTATATAAGATTACAATTTTTTTTAAATAGATGAAAAAAGAGCTTCTTATAACCTGTAGAAATTCAACCAACTAGGCTCTCAAACTTTTCCCTAATCTCGTCAATGGAATCGTTATTCAAATTCTGAATAACAACTTTGATCTTCAAGACAAAATCTTCAGCATCATTCAATAATTCATTTGCTATATTTTTTGTCATTTCATCTTTTTCTGTAATTACATAATATTGTTTGTCAATCCTTTCTTTTTTCGCGTCAGAAATAAGTTTGTATAATTCATTCTCACTAAATAATAATTTTAGTAAAAGAATAGAGTCGCTATGATTTTCGCATTTGATACCAACTCTAAATAATAAAGCAATAAGTAAATTGTACATAGCATAATAAGACATGCCGATAGAATTTTCAAATAGGTTGTTCTGTAATAATAATTTTGCAGATTTCAAACAATTGGCAGATTTTCTTGAATAGGAATCACAAATCTCTCCAGATTGTTCAACCAATTCCAATTTTTCTTCTTTTTTCAAAGTATTCAAAAAATTATTCATTTTCATAAAACATCTCGATTCCCCGTATGATGATGTGGTCTTTTATGATCTCTTTGATTAAAAGAGACTTATTATCAAAAGGTCCGATCTTGACATTGATCTTTGAATGTATTTCTTCAATAATTTTTTTTACAGTTCTGCTTTTGCTTTCAATATAAATGTCAATATCACTGTCTTTTTTAGCTAACCCTTTAACATAAGAACCAAAAAGAACAACCAATTTTTCATCAGTCTTCTTCAAGATTTCTTCAAAAATGATGCTTAATTCAGGATGTTGTCGCAATAATTTGGTTAACTTATGCAATTCTGTCTGTAAAATATAATTACGTGAAATAATATTCTTTTTTAGGAAAAATATTTTATTCTTACCTTCATTTCTAGAGTCTACAACATTTTCTTTCTTAAGATTAATCAATTTTCTTGATATGGTAGAATGAGATTCGTTCAATTTCTTAGCGATACCTCTAACGTAATCTTCTTTTTTTAACAATAATTCAATTATGTCCAATTCTCTGTTGTCTCTTTTTTGAACCATATGTACCAAATCTGAACCAATGATATTTAAATCTTTCTGTTTCTGAACCCATATTTTTGCTCAAAACTTTTATATAAAAGCAAACTTTATTTAGTTAGATGAAAAAAGAGTTTGTTATAATTTCACTGATTGTTTTAATTATAGTTATTTCTGGCTGTAGTACTGGGGAAGCTGGCAGGCTTCCAGAAAAAGCTAGCGAAGTTAGTTTTGGAGAAAAAACTAATGAACTGTCTTTTGGAGAAACAACTTGTTTTGATTCTGATGGCGGCAAGAACTATGCTGTTAAAGGAAATGTTACTTATGAATGTGAATTTGCTGAAGAACTAAAACAAGGACCAATTGAAGTGCAAGAAAAAAAGCCTACTAAACTTCCAGAGCCGATTAAAAAAACCAGAACTTTTATTGGCCGTGCAATGGAAATGATATCTACTCAACCAAAAACAGAATATGTTAAAATTGAAATAGAAGGAAAAGCTTACCAATGTAAGAAAGTAGAGGAAGATTCCTGTAATGAGAATAAAGAATGGTTATTGGAATATTATTGTGATAATGGAAAATTAAAAGCCGATTTCCATAATTGTGGAGAAGGAGAGGTATGTGAAGATGGGAAGTGTGTTAAAGAAGATTTGAGCAGAGAACTCTGGCAGTCGATGAATGGGCCGCCTGGAGCAGGTAGAGTCACAGAATTAATCCAAAACCCCAATTCACCTTATGAGTTATACGCGGCAATTGAGGCAACGAGCCAGATTTACAAATCTGTAAACAAAGGCAATAATTGGCAGATCATAGAGGACTTAAAAGATATAGGGCATACTAATTCTATAGCTGTATATAAAGATAAATTATTCACTTGTGGCCCAGCGGTTTTTTATTATGACAAAGATTTAGTGAAGAATTTAGTGAAGATTAAAGAAGGGTTGTGTAACAAAGTAATTGTAAGCAATGACAAACTTTTTGTGACTATAGATAGTGAACAACAATTAAATCCAAAGATATTTTATGATGATTTAACCGCAGAAGGTTTTAATTGGGTGGATATCTCCCCATCAGAATCAGAACTTAAAGACTTAAATTTACCTTCCAAAGATATGGGTTTCTGGATTATTGTAAAGATTTCAAACTTACTTGCCTTAGAGAACAGAATCCTAGCAAATGTAATCGTTGAAGCTGAGGGTAGTAGTGGCGAATTTAATAATGGCCTCTTGTATGTCTCAGAGAATCTTGGTCAAACTTGGTCTAAAGTTGACCTTGATGTTCCTGATAATGTAGTCATTGGTGATATAGTCCAAGATCCTAAGAATCCTAATCATATTTTATTGACATTTATCCATCCCCTACATGAAATAATCACTCCAATTTCTAAACTCTTAAGAGAATCTTTTGATGGAGGAAAAACTTGGAAATCGGTAACGAACCTGGAACTAGAATCTAACGGATTTATTGATGGAAGCATTGTTGAATCTGCTTATTATTTGATTGATCTCCGTAGTGGTTTACAGATATTTAAGCTCAAGGGTTCTAGTTATGAAATAATTAATATGCCCAAAATTGATGCATTTAAAGAAATGGAATTCAACCTACATTCTTTCTTATTAGATCCTGAAAATCCAAATATAGTTTACGGCAAAACTAACCCTTTTTGGGAAGTGGGCCTTGTTAAGTCAGAGGACGGAATGAAAACCTGGAAAAAGATGGATAGGGACATCGTAGTTACCTCGCCTACAATCGTTGTACCTCATCCGACAGATCCGAACACTGTATTCACTTCGTCAAACATTATACAAGAATCCTATGCTACTAGAGATGGTGGAAAAACTTGGGAACCTTTTACACCAGTAAATTCTGATGATGAGATAATAATCGATCCCCATAATCCAAACCATATTTTAACCGTTAGTGAAACGACAGGTCTTTATGAATCAAACGATGCTGGTAAAACTTTTAATCCGATTAATAAAGAGGAAGGTTTTTCTGATTTTTCTTCAGCCAGGATTTTTGATTTTGAGATGAGCAAAAGTTTTCCAAAAAAGATTTATGTGTCTAACTTAGGAACCGGCATCTCACAATCAAAAAAATTTTCTAACTATAATGGATTAGAAGATATAAAATATGGTGGGTGGTACCATCTAAGTTCTTCTCCTGATTATGCTTATGATATAGAAATAGATCCGGACAATGAAGACATTATCTATGCCAGTTATTCACCGAAAATATTTGAAGATTATTCAGCTATCTGGAAATATGATCCTAACTACTGGGAAAATTTTGGCTGGAAGGAGATTTTAAAAGTTGAAAAAACTAAAGGAATAACTTCGCTAGAATTTGATAAAGTAAATTCTAATAATCTATACGCCGGTGTAATCGGGAAAAGAGGGATGATCTACGCAAGCAATAACAAAGGCGACTCCTGGAATAAATTAAACGAAGATCTAACCTTTTCCACCATCCACGCAATAACAATCGATCCTAACAACCAAAACATAGTTTATGCTGCACCATGGGGCGGCGGATTGTTCAAATCAACAGACAATGGAAAGAGTTGGACAGAGGTCAAGACGCCGACAATCTCTATCCCTTCCATCATTGTAGACCCTAAAGACTCTAATCATTTAATTATTGCAGATAGAACAAAACCGAAAATCTATGAATCTTTTAACAGCGGTCAAAGCTGGAGCGAATTAGTCGCTTTGGATGAAAACAATTATTACAGGATAAGTACCATGGCTCTTCACAAGGGAGAACTTTATTTCTCAGCTTTTAATCAAATTACTGGGATGATTTCTTTATTTGTTAATGGCCCTATGTCCGGCACCACATTTAAATTAGTGAATGGAAAACCTGTTGATATCTCTGGTAAGATTAAAGGGAATATAATAATAGACTTCTTTTCCGACAATAATAATCTATTTGCAGTGAACCACATCTATGGCATCCATAAATGGGATGGCAATGATTGGGCAGACATTTCTCCAGATTTAAATCTGGGCTTCAACAATATCATCGTTGATGGTAATGACTTTTATCTTGCCGGCGGAGCCGATATAGATATGGATTTAAATCTAAGGATTGGCGACAATAATATTGTAAATAACATCTATAAGAGTTCGGATGGAGGTAATAATTGGAGTTCTTTATTAGGAAACAATCCTTTTAATAGCGGAATCAAGAAATTGTTGCAACATCCAACAAATAAGAATATTCTATTTGCAGCTACTGGAACAGGAGTATATGTTTCTGTCGATAAGGGAGAAACTTGGTCTGCACAGAACAATGATCTGAATTTTAAGAACATCGGTTCAATGACAGTTGGAAATAATTATATCTATGTTGGAACTTTAGGTGGTGGAGTTTATACAGGAGTGATTAACCAAGATTACTCGATAACTTGGTCAGATACCACCGGACCTTATCCGGAAATATATAACATCCAGATTAGAGTTGATCCTAAAAATTCGAATGCAATTTATGCAACTTCTTATCCTGGTGGAGTCTTTAAGTCAAGTGATGCCGGAAAGACCTGGGGTGAAGCTAATTTTGCTATGCCTAGTTTCAAGGTTGATAATCCTAATACACAAGGGTATTATAGTTTAGAGATTGATCCAAATAATCCTAACATTTTGTATTTAGGAATATTCGGTAAAGGAGTTTACAAATCTACTGACGGTGCAGCTACTTGGATTCCGATGTATGGTAATATGGGGCAAAACAAAGAAATCATGAAAAAAGGAATTACTCAAATTAAAGTAAATCCAGTTAATTCTAATCATGTTTATTTAGCAACAAACGATGGTGTTTATTTCTCTGATAATGGAGCGGAAAGTTGGAAAAGCATGAATAAAGGATTACAGACATTAGATATAAAATCATTAAAAATTGTTGATAATTTAGTGTGTGTAGGGACCGCGGGATATAGTTTATATTATTTTAACCCAAGTGAAGTAAAGTGGAAAAGTCTAGCTCGAATATTGGGTTTCGGTTGGTGGACTGCTTGGGATAGAAGAATGTATCAATTCAGCACTTTCTTATTTGATTCAGATATTAAAGGAAGAGTATATTATGGAAATTTCCCAGGAGGATTTTTCATAAGTGAAGACAATGGCCATACTTGGAAAGATTCAAGTTTAGGTCTTGGTAATGATGGCATTTTCTCCTTGAGTGTGAATCCACAGAATCACGATATTCTTTGGGCTGGGACATATAATGGAATATCAAAATCGATCGACAGAGGAAAAACATGGGTTCTTAAAGGAAAGAACGGCGTTGAAGATCTAAAACAAGAAGATGCTTGGAATGCCTGGAATAATCAAGTAAAAGGAATAATACCTCCAGAACAATGGCCTTATACAATAGCCATCGATGGTAATAATCCAAAGATAATGTATATTTCAACTAAGAATGGCAGAAATAAAGGCTTTTGTTATCGAAATTGTGACGAATCTTGGGGGATTAAAACTAGTTGTGATCGACAAAATTTTTGTGGGATAGTGATGAAATCAACAGATGGGGGAGAAACTTGGTTTGAAATTATGAAAGGGTTAGATTGGGGCAGTGAATTTTATAATCTTATAATTTATCCTCCGAACCATAATATTTTATTTATGAGCACTAATAAAGGTGTTTATATGAGCAAAGATGCGGGAGATAATTGGGAAGAAATTAATGAAGGGCTACCAACAAGATTTAATCAAGTCAGAGACAATGTGGCCAACAATTTAGCCCTGACCTCCAACAATAAATATTTGATTCTGGGCCTTAAGAATTATGGTGCTTGGAAAGCAAATTTAAAAAAGTTAGGTTTATCGTAAACAATTTGGGGTGAAAATAATGAAAAAAAATATTATATTGATAGGTTTATTGATAGTTTCTCTATTTGTTTTAAGTGGTTGTAATAAAGAAGAAGCTTTTTTTGGAAAAGCAATAACACCAAGCCCGACAAATGAACTGGCTTCATGTCAAGAAGAGCTAAACCTCTGTAAAAAACAAAAAGATAATTCAATTAGGGAAATGGCTGGTTTACTTGAGGATTGTAAGATGAAGTTGGTAGAGTGTAAATAAGAATTTCTCTCACCTCCCAAAATAAACTTTCTCCTCTTTTCATCAAATTTCTCGATATTTACATTGTTTCTTCATTTCATTTACAAAATGAATGGAAAGATTTATAAACAAGTGGAAATATATGCTTCCACATGGAAAGAAAATTAACCATTTTGAGATCATTTTTTGAATATCCAAACAGAGAGTTCAGTATCAGAGAGCTTTCCAGAATTTTAAGGATAAATCATACTACGGTCAGGCAATACTTGAATAGAATAGTCAAAGAGGGTTTCTTGTCATCAAAAAAAGAAAGGCTATATTCTTTTTATCGATTAGTGCCATCTAAAAAAACTCTGAATCTAAAATTATATTATAACTTAGAAAAAATAAGAAATTCAAATCTTATTGAAGAGTTAGAAAAAACGTATGATTTACCAGTTATTGTTCTGTTTGGAAGTTATGCTTCGGCAATGGACGATATGACTAGCGATATAGATATTTGTTTAATCTCAAACATAGAAAAAGAATTTTCTACAGAGAAATATGAAAAAAGTTTGAATAGAAAAGTAAGTATTCGCCAATTTAATAAAAATTCATGGAAAAAAGCTAAAAAGTTAAATCCTAATCTGATAAATAACATCTGCAATGGGATTGTTCTATCTGGCGAGTTAGAGGTTTTATAATGGATTTTGAATACTGCTTAATGAAAGGAAAGTCAAAAAAAGTTACACCCAGTAAAATAAGAGCTTCAAGTCTTTTCAAATCTTCAACCCAGGCCATTGAAACTGCTAAAATTATACCATTAAATATCAGTTCTGCAAAAACAATTCTTAGAGAGCTTTATGAAGGTTTGAGAGAATATTGTGAAGCGATTGGTTATCTAAATGGATACAAATTTTTAGATCATGAATCAATAGGATTTTTTCTGAGAGATTTCTTAAAAGAAGAGTCCGTATACAAAAAATTTGATAGACATAGAAAATTAAGAAATGGAATAAATTACTACGGTGATGATATCGAAGTTGAGACTGTAAAAGAGGCGATTTCTGAAATACCCAAATTAATAAAAGAATTAGAAAGACATTCTAAAAGATGATTAATATATCAAGTTAATCATTTTTTCCCTTGCTTGTGTAAAAAATGATAAAATTTCTGGGCTAATTTTAAAGAAAATATTTATATAAAAGCAAACTTTACTAAGCAAGATGAAAAAAGAGTTTGTATAAATTTTTTTCTTTAACTTTACTATAGACAAAACCTTTATTAATTTAAAACCATTAATCCAATAAAAAAGAGGTACGATGAATAAACTTACTAAGATTAAAGATCTGCAGATGATGGCAGATATCATCAGGGAAGATACAATCACTTCTTTAACTCAAGCTAAATCAGGTCATTCAGCAGGATCTTTAGGAATGGCTGATATCTTTACAGTCTTATATTTCAACGTCCTTAAACATGATCCAAAAAAACCTAAATGGGAAGGTAGAGACCGTTTGGTTCTTTCTAATGGGCATATCTGTCCGGTAATGTACGCAGCCATGGCTAATGCCGGTTATTTTCCTAAGAAAGAATTGCTTACCTTAAGAAAACTTGGTACAAGATTACAGGGACATCCACATAGAGAAACCCTTCCCGGATTAGAAACGACTTCAGGTCCTTTAGGTTGTGGTTTAAGCCAAGCGGTAGGAATGGCTTATGGATTAAGATTAGATAAAAAGCCAAATCTGGTTTTCTGTTTATGCAGCGATGGTGAACAGGATGAAGGCAATCATTGGGAAGCAGTCATGTTCGCTGCTAAAAACAAGCTAAACAACTTAATTGCCATTACAGACAGAAATTATATCCA
>JAHJGQ010000121.1 GCA_018824365.1 Nanobdellota archaeon
AAAGACTACGACGAGCTTTTCTTTCCCATCAGCTCAGAGATAGGCAAAGAATTGGATACGGAAATGAGGAAGCTGATCTCCCTTTTCACCCAGCGGCTTAACGAGAGGAAACAAAGGGTGGAGGAATTGACCCTGCCGTAGTCCTTAAATAATAGGGACAGTATTATGAATTTAGCTTCAGAAAGAAAGATAAAGTTGATTATTTCCTCTCATAAAATTAGGTTCAACTTTATCATTGAGGAAACTGAGTGGTTTTATATTCAAAAACAAAGTGCGTCTTTTAAATAACTCCTTATTATTATTGATAGCAATGATTGCTTTTTTTATACACAAATGATCAAGTTCTGTAGCCTTACCTAAATGTTGAGCAATTTTAAACAACCTTTCGGGGTTCTCAAGATATGAATTCTTAGGTCCTCTTGTTAAAGCCTCGTAACCTTTAATTGAGACTTTACGCTGTTCGATTGAGGAATTTTCATACTCCCTAACATCAACTATAGGCATAAAGAGAGTTCGGATTTTTCCTCTCTTGAGAATTTCATAGAATTTACTCCGTGTTTCCCTATCCACATCAGAAAAAGACATCTTTAGAATTTCTTCTCTGTTGAGGTAGGCAATATCAGCAAGGTCTTGATCGAAAATAGAGTTTTTTTTGAGCCACGCAATCTCTTTTTCTATATCTTCTTTCTGTTCATAAGAAATCTTTGTAGTACAAGCATCACAGATTGAAATATTGGGTAAAGATTCTGCTGAAATGTCTTCAAAACAAAAGATACAAGAGGTAACATTGCAACTTTCAGTGGAGTATCTATTGACAAGGCCATATTTGTATACATAAAATAACCACAGGAAATTTTCCGGAAATGGATTGCTTGCCAAATTCCATGAATTATTGCTAATTAGCCCTTTCTTGTCTTTCATATAGACATCTGTCACCTCTTTAATCTTTACTGAAGTAAGAACGAGTAAATCGTCAACATTTCCTACAATCTCCTTAGCATCTTCCAAGATTTGATTTGGATCATATCTATAAGGCCTATGCTTGGACGAAATTTCTCTCTCATCCCAAAGCTTAAGAGTAAAAAATCAAAATCTTGATTGAAGATATGTCTCCAATCAAACCAATGAGCAAAAAGCTCCCAAACTTCATCTTCCATGCTCTCCCAAAAACTCTGTATCAAATTAGGTTTGTCTTTGACAATCTGCTTTTTTACTATCTCAAAAATCTCTTCCTCTTTATTTTTAAAGCCAATTCTGTGGTAGTAACTGTGTCCTATTTCATGCGTGAGAGTTGACCAATTCTCGTGGACTGAACAGGGAGAATATAGTGCCTCTAAAGGCATTGAGATTATCTCTCCCCGGTCTAATTGATATCCATGTGTTTGTTCAAAAAACAAGAATCCTGGCCACAGATTTGGAGGAGATTCAAACTCATTTATTTCTCTATAAATAAACTCTGGAATTACTGAGGTGCTTCCAAGCATTCTTGTAATACCACCAGAAAAAGTTGATGGAAGAAACAGGGCAGGGCTTTCGCCAATCTCAATTCCAGTAAGTCTTTGACAGAATCCCAAATTAGCACAATTAATCAGAGCAACAATATCTCCTTCAGTGCGGTGTTTTTCCAAATAATCCCCACTATTAATTCTTTTTATGTATTGATGTAACAGACTTTCCAGGTGCAATACAAAAAAGGTCATATCATTAAAGAAGTGGGCTATTTTAACATTAGAGAAGCAAGAATTAAGCCTGGCAAGGAAGTCTTGAAGGTTGTTCATTAAAAATCTATCCCCCTTTGTCAGGACTTCTCTAAAAATATCTAACTTTAATTGAGCAATGATATTTGAGCTGAGAACCTCAACCTCTTTGATTTTCTTTTGAGGCTTTACGAATTTTTCACTGAGCAAACGAGTTGAAGTAGAGTATAGCCCATTTCTGCTTCCCCATCTTTTCCTAAATTCAACAAGCCTTTCTATAAATTCTTCTAATTTCTGTGGGCCTTCCCAATAAACAAAAAGATCTTCTTTTCCCAAAATAGAACGAGCATCTTTTCCGAGGCTTGTTACAATCTCCTTTTCACAAGAAGGATGACAAGAGATTTCCATAAAAGGCAATATGTTTCCTTTCAGCTTAATATAATTTTCGGCATCTAAAACTTCATTATATGAAATCAAAGAGAATGTAGTTGTATCCGAAAAGATTGGCAGCTCTCGATTAAACTTTCTTTGAGGTTTTGGAAACCGAAATCCTCTAAAAATCTCTCGAAATGTTAGCTTTCTCAGTCTCTCTATCATCCCAAATATTTTTTCAACAGAATTTCCTTTGATTATAACTACAATTTCACTAAATCCAATACCGCTATAGAGAGAAATTTCATCATTCCATTCTTGAGATAAATAATCAACAATTTTCATCTCTCCAATAATTCCCAATTGATCTGAGATAGGAGTATTAACCTTACACAAAGCAAGAGCTATTACAGGGGAATCTTTTCCCCAAACAAAAAAGTCTGTAACACTTTACTCATCTGAAGTGTAAGTAAGGAGAAGTGGGGAAATAGGGGAAAAAGGAAATATTTAACCGCGAATACACGCGAATTAACACTAATAATTTAATTCTTTTCCCATTAGCGTTCATTAGCGTTCATTAGT
>JAHJGQ010000122.1 GCA_018824365.1 Nanobdellota archaeon
AGTCGGCGGATATTTCTTCTATAAACGTTATCATAAAAAGAAAAAGAAACAATGATTCAAGACTACTTTCGTCTGGCTTATCAAAGTGCCAGGCATCGTAAACTTCGTTCCTGGTTAACCATGATTGGTATCTTTATTGGCATTGCTGCAGTCGTGGCTTTAATTTCTCTATCTCAGGGTTTAAGATATGCTATCTCCGAACAGTTTGTACAATTAGGTTCGGATAAAATCATAATTCAAGGTATAAGTTCTGGTTTTGGTCCTCCTGGAACAGGTGTAGAAGCTCCCCTAACCATCAAAGATAAAGAAGTGATTGAAAAAGTTAATGGGGTAGATATTGCTGTAGGTAGATTAGTCAGATCTGCAAAAATATCTTTTGGAGATGAAGTGAAATATTCTTTTATTGTTTCTATGCCCGAAGATAATGAAGAAATAAAATTAGCCATTGAAGCTAATAACTATAAAATTGGACAAGGTAGATTATTACAGAAAGGAGATAAATTTAAAGTATTGCTTGGAAGTGGTTTTGCAGAAGATTTTTTTGATAAAGGTTTAATTTTGAGAGATAAAATTGAAATTGAAGATGTTGATTTTAAAGTTGTTGGTATTCTAAAAAAGTCTGGTAATCCACAGCAAGATAGTACTTTAGTAATTCCAGAAGCTACTTTTAGGGAGATTTTAGACATTAAAGAAGCTTATGACATTATTCCTACTAAAATTAGTGCGGGAGAAGATATTGCTCAAGTTACAGAGAGAATAGAAAAAGCCTTAAGAAAACATCGTGATGTTGCTGAAGGCAAAGAAGATTTTAATGTAGAAACTCCTGAAAACATTTTAGCAACTCTCAATACTATCTTGACAATTGTCCAAGGGGTTCTTATAGGTATAGCAGCAATTTCTTTAGTTGTTGGCGGAATTGGTATAATGAATACCATGTATACTTCTGTATTGGAGAGGACAAAAGAGATTGGCATTATGAAAGCCATTGGGGCAAGAAATAAGGAAATTCTATCCTTGTTTATCATTGAATCGGGTATGTTAGGTTTAATAGGTGGAATTATTGGTGTTAGTATCGGCTTTGGGATTAGTAAATCAGTTGAGTATATTGCTTTTCAGGTTTATGATTCTTTTTTAATTAAAGCTAATATCACTTTTACTCTCTTAATTGGCGCTTTATTATTTGCTTTTATTGTAGGTGCTGTTTCAGGTGCTTTACCTGCAAAACAAGCAGCAAGTTTAAAGCCGGTAGATGCCTTGAGGAAATAAAGATGTTTAAAGACTATTTCAAGATACCTGTAAAAGAAATAAGGAAGAGAAAGCTTAGGTCGTGGCTCACTTTAATAGGCGTTTTTATTGGTATTGCAGCTATTATTTCTTTGATTACTTTAGGACAAGGTTTAGAGAATGCAATTGAGAAACAATTTCAGTCTTTAGGAAATGATAAGTTGTTTATATTTCCAAAAGGCGGTTTCTGGGGCATGGGCTCTTCAGAAAAACTAACTGAGAAAGATTTAGATGTAATCAAAGGCGCTTCAGGAGTGAAGATAGCTACTGGGATGGGTTACGGCTTTGCTAAATTTGAATTTAACGATCAGATCAATTATGGCTTTGTTTCTGGTATTTCTCCAGAACCTGAAGATATGGCGCTAATTGGTGAAGCACAAACCTGGAAGATTGCTGAAGGAAGAAATTTAAAGAAAGTAGACAAGCATAAAGTTGTCCTTGGTTATGAACACACCCAAAATGATCTCTTTGAAAAAAGAGTTGAATTAGGAGATAAAATTTTGATTAATGGACAAGAATTTAAAGCAGTAGGTTTTCTGGAAAAGATTGGTTCTCCACCTGATGATCAATCTGCAATAATCCCTTTAGACACTTATAAAGATTTGTTTGATTCTAAAGATGAGGTTGGTTTTATCATCGCTCAGTCTCAATTAGGTGATGATCCTACAAAAGTTGCTGAAGTTGTTAAAAAAGAATTAAGAAAATATCGTAATGTCGATGAAGGGGAGGAAGATTTTGAAATTCAGACACCCGAACAATTTTTAGCCGCTTTTGGTACAATACTGGATATAGTACAGATTGTTTTAATTGGCATCGCAGCAATATCTTTATTGGTCGGCGGAATTGGTATCATGAATACCATGTATACTTCTGTTTTAGAGAGGACAAAAGAGATCGGCATCATGAAAGCTTTAGGGGCAAGAAATTCGCAAATAATGTGGTTATTTTTAATTGAATCAGGACTATATGGTTTGGGAGGGGGTGTTATTGGTGCAGTTATAGGCATTGGTTTTGCTAAGTTAACTGAATTGATTTTTACAATTGCAGTAGGTCCAGCTTTTTTAGCAGTAAAGATTGATTGGCTGTTAGTATTTGGAACTTTATTATTTTCATTTTTAGCTGGTTGTATATCTGGAATTGCTCCAGCAAGGAGTGCATCTAAGCAGAAGCCGGTAGATTCATTGAGGTATGAATGAAATGAGTAAAATGAAAAAAATGAAATATTATTTATGGAATATTATTTTAAACATAATGGAAACAAATAAAAACAAATAAATAAGAATACATAATCAGGATAAATAAGAATTATTATAATCA
>JAHJGQ010000027.1 GCA_018824365.1 Nanobdellota archaeon
AAATCTAAAGATTTATAAATCAATAATTAAAATAATATTTTAAAGCCAACGCTCATCTTTGATTTGATGAGTATTGCTGCGTGAGGCAAAAAATATCGCAGTCTTTGGAATTCTCCTTTGACTATGATTTTTGAGCATGAAAATTAAATATCAAAAATGTCAATTCAATTCAGACCTGATAATGTAGCATTTTTAGCTTATGCTGTACAATATGAACCTTGTAAATTTGATTCTGTAAGGATAGACATATTTCCTTATAGAAGAAGACAACCGATTGTTATGAATGTGCTTGATAAAGGAAATGTTATTTGTAGATATTATCCATACGTTCCAGAGGGAAATTTAGCAGAACAAATCTCAAAGGAATTAGCTTTTGTAGAAAGTAATGGTAATAAAGACATTGAATACATCGTTGAAGTACACGGGGAAATTTCAGAATCATCTGGGAGAATGATCCATTAAAATATTTTAATTGAAAAGGTGAAATAAAACATGACTGAACAACAGGAAAATTTACTTATCGACTCAAATGAATATTTGAAGTCTGGAATCCATATCGGAACTAAGTTTAAGACAAAGTATATGGCTAACTTTATCTATAAAACAAGACCGGATGGATTAAGCGTATTAAATCTAAAAAAGATTGATGAAAGAATTAGGTTGTCGATAAACTTTTTATCGCAGTATGAACCAAAAGATATTCTTATCGTTAGCAGAAGGGAAAATGGCTGGAAAGCGTTAAAGAAACTAAAAAAGTTGACCGGTATCAATGTAGTTACTGGAAGATATCCTCCAGGAATTTTAACAAATACTAATCTTGATTCTTTTACTGAACCGAAAATTATCTTTGTTTGTGATCCTTGGACTGATAAAAATGCTGTTCAGGATGCTGCTAAAATTGGCGTTCCGATCATAGCTTTATGTGATACCAATAATCAAACAAACAATATTGATTTAGTTGTTCCTTGTAATAATAAGGGTAAAAAATCAGTCGGCTTAGTATTTTATCTAGTTGCTAGAGAGTTCATGCAGAAGAAAGGGTTACTAAGAGGGGATGAAGAAATGCCGATTAAACTTGAAGAATTTGTTGAAGAATGATTTCTTCTTTTTTTTCCTATTTCTCCTGAAGAAAAACCCATATATAGTGCCCATTTTTGTAACACCCTTTGGGACGAATTAAATAAGTTTATATCTGAATTAAAAGATAAACTTGAGTTTACTCCAATTGAAAATATGATACAAGATAATCCAATAACTGTTGAGTCAATCGATGCTTTAGCAAAAAAGGGATGGTATGTTCAATTCAAATCCCTATGCTCATCACTTAAAGGGGGAATTGTTGAAAATAAAATACTTCTTAAGGAAAACCTCTCACCATACGAAAGGGATAAAACTTTGTTTCATGAACTTGTACATATCCATTATCCTACCTATCTTAGCTGTAAATCTGAAAGAGCTTTATCATTATTTACTGAGTTACAAATAGAGGCAATTACAGAATGGTTAGGAAGGAAAGCAAGGGCAGATCATTTATTATTAAGAGAAGCTATAAAATCATTTGAATTAGAACCTCAAGTTTACGATCAAGCAAGTTATAGAGCTTTTAGAATTGTAAAAGAGCAGCTTGCTTTTCCTTTTGCGCAAGATATCATTTATAGTCAATTACCTTTACTAATGGATTAGTTCCTCTTCCATAATCTTTAAAAAATAAATTCTTTCTATATAACTTTCTAATGAAAAAGATAGTAGTGATGGGTGGTGGAACGGGAAGTTTTACTGTTCTTAGCGGTTTAAAACAATATGATGTTGATTTAAGCGCAATTGTTTCAATGGCCGATGATGGCGGCAGTACTGGTGTTTTAAGAGATGAATTAGGAGTTTTACCTCCTGGAGATGTAAGGCAATGTTTAGTCGCTCTTTCTAATTCCAGCAGGTTAATGCGCAGCTTAATGAATTATCGTTTTGAACATGGATGTTTGCAAGGGCATAGTTTTGGTAATCTTTTCCTATCTTCATTAGAAAAAGTGACCGGAAGTTTTGAAAAATCAATTGAAGAGGTTGGAAAGATTCTTAACATCAAAGGAAAAGTCATTCCGGTAACAACAAATCAAGTCCGCCTAAAGATGATCTTGAATGATGGAAAGATTTTGGGCGGAGAGGGAGAAATCTATGTTTCTAAAGAAATTGAAAATGGTTTCAGAAGTATTTTTTTAGAACCCATCCCTAAAGTTAATTCTCATGCTCTTGATGAAATTATGAATGCTGATCTGGTTGTTCTCGGTCCGGGCGGCCTGTATAGTACACTGATTCCTATTTTGTTGGTTGAAGGGGTCAGCGAAGCACTTAGAGAAACTAAAGCTAAGAAAGTTTTGGTCTTAAACCTAATGAATAGGAAAGGACAAACGACTAACTTTAAGGTTAGTGATTATCTTAGAGAAATTAAACGTTTCATAGGGAAAGAAGTATTTGATTTTACGCTTGTTAATAATGGCAAACCGCCTAAAGAGCTGATTGACGTCTATGCAGAAGAAGGTGACCTTGTCGAAAATGATTTGGAGAATGACGAAAAGATTATTGTAAAAGATTTATTAAGTAATGAGTTAAAAGAAGAACAAAAAGGAGATTTTCTTAAAAGAAATCTTATTAGACATGATTCTAAAAAGTTAACCGATGAGCTGATGAAAATTGTTGATAATATTTGATTTGGATGATACCTTAATTGATACTTCCGGTTGTTTTACTCCTATAAAATTGAGATGCGTCCTGAAATCAATGATCTTTAATGGTCTGATTGTTAAATCAGAAGAAGAAGCTCTTAAATATTTGGTGGAATTAAATAAGATTTCTATCAATGCTGATGAAGCAATCAGGACTTTTTTAGAAAGATTTGATGCTGTTGAATATTTAGATATTGGTATTAAAGAATATTATAAAGATTATAACTCTGATTTTGATATTGATGTTTTAGATAATGCTCTTGAAGTTTTGCAGCAGCTAAAAGAGAAAAAGCACTTATTGGCATTAGTAAGTTATGGCAATGAAGAATTACAAATGCGAAAAATAAAAAAAAGTGGATTGAATTTAGATATTTTTAATAAAGTATTTATTACTGATAAACATAACAAAGAGTTTTTTTATGAATCTTTAGCCAGATTTTTTAATTTTAATTTTGATGGGGTTGTTGTATGTGGTGATAAATTTAAAACAGATATATTACCTGCAAAAAAATTAGGGATGAAAACGATAAAAATGCAATGGGGAAGAAGCTTAGCTAATCCAGCAAAAGAAGATGGAGCAGATTATTCTATAAAAAATTTAAAAGAAATATTAAATATTGTTGATGTGTTAAACAAAAAATGAAAGCAATAATCTTAGCTGCAGGAAAAGGGACAAGAATGCTTCCTTTGACGGAAAATGTTCCAAAAGTATTGGTGGAAGTTAATAGAAAACCATTTTTATATTATGTTATTGAAAATCTAAAAAAAGCTGGTTTTGACGAATTTGGAATAATAGTAGGATATCTTAAAGAAAAGATTGCAGAATTTATTGAGTCTAATGGGATTAATGCAACATTGATAGAACAAAAAGAACAATTAGGGACAGGTCATGCAGTAATGCAAGCTAAAGATTTTTGCAATGATGAAAATTTTATTGTTCTTGGAGGAGATAATCTTTTTTCTGAAGATGATTTAATTATGATGAATAACAATGATGAGTTCAACTATATTTTTGGAAAAGAGATAAGTGGTGATTTAAGTAAATATGGTATATTGATTACAAAAAATAATAAATTAATTAAAATTGTTGAGAAACCAACTTCTTTTGTTGGAAATATGGTCAATATTGGTTTGTATAAATTCACTCCTGATATCTGGGATGCTCTTGATAAGATAAGCTTATCAGAAAGAGGAGAATATGAATTGACTGATGCAATTTCCATTCTTGCTCGAGAAGGGAAAGTGAATGTTTTGAAGCTGAAGGGTTACTGGCTTGATTTAGGCTGTAAAGAAGATATACCTGAAGTGGAGAACTTCATTAAAAAAATCATCTAAAATTTATTTGATTTTCCATTGCCAGACACCTAACCAAGATTCTTCAGGCGGATCTTTTTTGAGAAATTTACAGCGGTCGATGAATATTTTTGCAGTTTCTTCAGGACAACATTCAAATTGCTTGATTGCTTTGTCCCATTGTTGTTTCCTGTAAAGAGAGAGACCTTTCTCAAAATCAGCGATTGCATCTAATGTTTTTTTTGAAACTTTATCTTTTTCTCCAACCAATTCGTAAATTTTAATGGGTTTGTTTTTTCCTTTTACATTCACAAAATCAAGTTCTCTGCAAACAAATTCTTCATTGATTTCACGATAAGTTGTTTGGCTGATTATTATTTTAACATTGTATTGTTTAGTTAAGCTTTCCAATCTTGAAGAAATATTTACTGTATCTCCCATGGCAGTATAATCAAAGCGTTTGGAACTTCCCATATTTCCGATTACGGCTTCCCCGCTATTTAATCCTATACCAATATTAATCTCAGGCAAATTTCTTTTTTTGAAGTTTTGTTGGATCTCTTTAAGCTTATCAATCATTTTTAAGGCAGATCTGCAAGCATCTCTTGAATGGTGTTTATTTTCCAATGGTGCTCCCCAGAAAGCCATGATGGCATCTCCAATGTATTTGTCAATAACTCCTTTATCATCAAGAATAATCTCAGACATTTCTGTAAGATATTCATTAAGAAAGCCCACCAATTTTTCTGGTTTTAATTTTTCTGAAAAAGATGTAAAACCCCGGATGTCAGAAAACATTACAGTAATATCTTTTTTTTCTCCTCCTAATTTTAATTTATCTGGATTTTCTAAAATCTCTTGAATTACTTCCCGAGAAACATATTGTCTTAATGTTTTCAAAGCTTTTCTTTTTTCTTTTCCTTCAGATACATAAGAGTAACTTACTGCCACTGTATAAGAAGCCAATATTGTTAAAGGAGGATAAATAATATTTAGGATTATTCCTTGTTTAAATGTTAAGAAAGCTAGGATAAGATATCCAATAAATAAAGCTAAACTTAAAATGCTGGCCCAACGCAAATGAAGTAGGATAACTAAACCAGTGATTAGTAAAGAGAAAAATAATATTGAAACCATTACTAAATATTTTGGTTGGTCAACTAAAAAATTTTTGGTTAGGAGAGTTTGGATAACATTAGCTTGAATCTCAACTCCAGACATAGCTGTACCTGCTGATGTTGGGACAAAAGAATCGTCATGTAAATCTGGAGCTGTAGCACCAATAAGAACTATTTTATTGTCAAATATATTTTTGTCATCTAAACTATTTAAAGCGTCTGTAAATGAGATATATTCAAAACTACCAGGTTTTCCAATATAATTTATACGGATTATTTCTGAAGGATAACTTATGGTGCCAACGGCTTTTTCACTTATTTTTAGAGAAAAACTTTTTTTGTCTCCAATAACTAAAGGGATGAATCTAGTTACTGCATCATCGTCAGTGAATATATTAACAAAGCCAGTCTCTACTTCAAAAAGTTCTTCAATAGGAGTAAGTATCTTTTCACCTATTATGCTATTTTTGTTTTTCTTAAAAGATGTAAACTCAATTGGAATTATCGTATTGTTGATGTTACGCATCAATTCTCCAAGTTTTGTATCAACAGCTTTGTTGTAAGGTTCAAACATAGCTACGTCAAAACCTACAACTGTACTTTTGTCAAGAATTTTTAAGATCTCAATGAATTTTTCACGAGGCCATGGCCATCTACCTATCTCTTGTAAACTTTTATCATCAATACCAATAATAATCATGCTGTTGAGCGGTTGTTTTTCTGTAAATAAAGTATCAGAAAGCTTAAGTTGCCATCCCTCAAAAACATGTAAGCTGAAAAAAAGAGTTAAAAAAATAAATATGACTAATCCTAAAGATATAATTACATATAATTTGTTAGATCTGATATTTTTTGGCAGATTCATAGATGTCTTCTATTTAGGTTTATTTAATATTAGGTTTAAATTAGCAATTTCTTCAGTTATTTTTTTTATTTTGCTTATTGATTCTGTTTTTATTGGTACTTGACTTATGGCTTCATCTAAATCTGCTTCACCATTATCAACTTGGTTTAGATAATCATTGATATCGTTATCAGAAAAACCATACTTTCTTTTTGCTTGTTCAATCAAAAATTCATGTTTATTTATTTCACGCACTCTTATTTCTTTAAGAGTATCAATGTCTTCACTAATACTATCTTTAATATCTTCATCATCTTTCTCAGTAAGAGGGACTTTTTCGATTGTACCCTTAGTGCCAACTTCAACTTTTTCATTCTGTTTTACTTCTATTGATAATTCTTCAATAATTTCTGAATCTTTTGAATTTTCAGAACCTTCAACTGTTTTAGGTATCTTATCTTCTTTAGCCGTAATTCTTTTTACTTTAACAACACCCTCAGCAACAATAATTTCATCTTTTTCATCACCAACCTTGATATAAAAAGCAGTGCCGCGAACAGTAGCTACTGTGTTAGGCGTTTCTACTTCGTAATCTCTTGTTCCAGTCAACTTTGTGATTTTATTCCAGGTTTTTCCTTTTTCTTGTTTAAGTTTAATCTTTTCAAATAAGAGTTCTTCAATACTTATTTTTGTATTTGGGTAAAGTTTCATCATCTCTCCTTCAAAGAAGACAAGGGTGGCGACGCCTTCTAATGTTCTCACTTTATCCTTAACATTTAATTCCATTTCATGAACTGCTGGCTGCCAACCATTTCCGGAGTTTACTTCAACTATTCCTGATTCAATATATAAAAAAGCAGGAGTGGTTGGACTTCCTGTAACATTGCTATACATGAAAATTCCAATTGTAATCATAAAAAAAATTATTCCCAATAAGATACTAACACTAAATGACAACTTTTTCATATAATGAATATAATTGATGGTTTTATAAAATTTTCTTAGTCAGAGTTCTAAAATCGATGATGAAATGGATTATGAAATTATAATTATCAAATAAATCAAAACTAACAATTAAACAAATAATTAAACAAATCAAAAACCTTTTAAATAGAAATAGATTCATTTTAATTGAAAAAGAGGTATTAAGTTGAAGTTTAAAGTAAAAGATACAGAAAAATTCCCTGAATTTTTGGTATCTTTCACATGGGGAGCTGAAGTAAAATGAAATTCCGTGTGAAAGACATGGATATTGCTACTGGTGGAATTCTTATAGTTATCCTTAATGAAAAAGATGCTAAAAAGATGGATTTACATTCTGGAGATCGTATTTTAGTAAAACATAATAAAAAAACACTTACTTGTATCTTAGATATCTCTGAAAGCAAAAAAGCTGTTCCTGAAGGAAAGATTGGATTATTTGAAGAAGTTCTTAATCGTTTGAATGTTAGAGATGGAACAAATGTTGAAGTTGCTTTTACTGGCAAACCTGAATCTCTTAAACATATTCGTGATAAGTTATTCGGAAAAAAGTTGACCTATCAAGAGCTTTATCATATCATGGATGATATCACTAATGATAGATTGACTGATATTGAAAAGACTTATTTTGTGGCTGGCGGTTTTACTAATGGTTGGAATGCAGAAGAGATTGTAGAAATGACTAAAGCTATGGTAAAAACAGGCAAAACATTGAAGTTTGGCCGTATTACTTTAGATAAACATTGTATTGGTGGTGTGCCTGGAAATAGGACTACAATGGCAGTAATTCCAATAATTGCGGCTGCAGGTTTTACTATCCCTAAAACCAGTTCTCGAGCAATCACTTCTCCTGCTGGTACTGCTGATACGATGGAATGTTTAGCAAAGGTAGAACTTTCTGAAAAGAAGATAAAGAATGTTGTACGAAAAACTGGTGCTTGTATAGTGCATGGCGGTTCGATGAATCTTGCACCTGCTGATGATAAAATTATCGATGTTGAACATCCCCTTTCAATTGATGCGGAGGGCCAATTGTTAGCTTCAGTAATGGCAAAAAAATATTCAGTATCAGCTAATCATGTTCTGATAGATATCCCTATGGGTAAAAGTACAAAAGCTAATACTTGGAGAGAAGCTAACCATTTAAGAAAAATGTTCGAACTTATCGGTAAAAAGTTAGGTATGAATGTAAAAGTTATTGTAACGGATGGCTCACATCCGATTGGTAATGGTATTGGTCCTTTATTAGAAGCTGAAGATGTTATGGCTGTGCTTAGGAACGACCCTTTAGCTCCTCAAGATCTTAAGAGAAAAGTAATAATGATGGCTGGCGTATTGTTAGAAATGACTGGAAAATATAGAAAAAGAAAAGGTGCTAAAGTAGCCAGAGAAATTTTAGAGAGCGGTAAAGCTTTACAGAAAATGAATGAAATTATAAAAGCACAAGGCAAACAAAAAAAGATAAAGTTAGGTGAGTTTCGTTATCCTGTATGTAGTCAAAGAATGGGAATGATTAAAGAGATAGATAATGAAATTATTGCTAAGATTGCCAGAATTGCTGGTTCTCCTGATGATAAAGGTTCAGGATTATTTCTTAGTAAAAAATTAGGTGACACTGTAACGAAAAGTGAATTGATTTATACTGTCTATGCAGAAAACAAGTTTAAGTTAGATTTAGCTGTTGAATTTTTAAGAAAGAATAATGGATACGTAATAAGTTCGGTAAATTAAGTTTGAATTAAAAGTAAACTTCATTTCACAAATTTAAACCTAATTTTTCTAAAATGAAATCCTTTACTTATTTTCTCTTCAGATTTGTCGGTTTTTAGATTTTCATTAATGATTTTAATTATTTCATTTTTTGTTTTAGCTTTCTTGATGCTGCGGGCAAGTTTCCTTTCTTTAAATGCATCATTTATCCAAAGAGCGATTTCGTTATTTCTTTTGTTTACGAATCGTTTAAATTCGTCATCTTTCATCTCTTTTAGTGTGTGAAGAAGTCCAGTTTTATTTTTAATTAATGTTCCGTCCCGTAGTCTTAAAGAGTTTTCTTCTGTGAAATGAGATCTTCTTAGTATTTTTGTGTTTGTTATTACACTAAAAAGTTTATTTAAAGAAATTTCATGGAAAATTGTTACTAATATACAAGCAAGTATAATATAACCACTAAGAATAATCAATCCACTTCCGATATCTTTGAAAGATGAACTAAAAAGCATTGATTTTTTAAAAAGCTCAGAGCAAAGCATAAAAGGGTTATAGAGAAGTATTTCTTTAACGTATCCAGGAAAACTTTCAATGGGTAAGATTAAGTTAGATAAAAATAAGGAAATACTTCCTATTGAGATTGAGGCTATTGTTGTTCCTTCTTGTGTCTTAAAGATATAACCTATCAAAGTACCCAAAAGAATAAAAAATGATAAACTTAGGAATAAAATTAGCAATGTTACTTTGAAATTGTTAATTATGGGTATTTTAAGGTAATAAAAAGCTCCGATAAAGACTACAGATAATTGTAAGAATATCACAAAAAAGTTTGTCATAAAAACAGCAGCAATATGGTAAAACTCACTTGTAGGGGCAGTAAATGTTCTAAAGAAAGCTTTTGATTTTTTTTCCATGACAATTAAACTGCTGGAAAGCATTAAACCAACAAAAAGTATGATTAAAGTTACAAAATAAGGGAACATAAAAGTTGAACGATTAGATGTTGAAAGAATTGGATTAACTTTAATGGTAAAAGGGTTGACAATACTTGAAGCAGAAGTAATTTCTATTTGATCAATTTTATCTTTAGTTGCTTGAAGGCTTGCTTCAATTTCAGTAATTTTTTCTTGAATAGAATTAATATCATATTTTACATTATTGGCAAAGGTTCCGATCTGATTTCCACTGGCAGATTCTACAGCGGCAGTAATTGAGTCGATAGTGTCTTCCAAATCATTAGCGGCATTACTTATATCTGCAGTTTCTGTTGGCAGAAGGGTTCCTAAAGTAGTATAATGGCTTTTCACTTTACTTAGGCCGCTAGGAATTTCTTCCAGATCTTCTAATTCATCGATTAGATCTTTCAAATCTTCAAGAAGATTGTTTGTTTCAGTCTCAAGACTGGCTATAGACAAACTTATTTCGTTTGGGCTGTTTTTGATACTTTCTAGATTTTCTGTCGTGGACTTTAGATTGGCAGAAACCTCAGCACTATCAGAATCAATCTTGTTTATGTTGGAATCAGCTGATGAAGTTTTTGTTTTCATCTTTTCTATACTGATTTTTTCCTTAGAAATTTCCTGTTTAGTAAAGTTAATTGTATTAAGAAGTTCTTTAGTAAGGCCCAAAGTTATCTCATCGGATTTTATCGTAATAGTTGAACTTACAGAAGAAACGATTGATTCAACAAGATTCATTCTGGACTGATCAGCATAAAATTCAACTTCATAGGTTTTATCATTACTTAAAATGAAGTTTGCTGGGAACTGAATACATAGGTTAGTTGTTTTTAGTTTAATCTGTTGTACACATTCTTCAATAGAAGTGTAGTAGATAAGTTCATAATCAGCAGTTTGTAAATAATTTATAAATTGGTTGGTTAGACCTATATTATCAGGAGCAACAATACCTACAGTTAGCTTATACTCCTGTGCATTGGAAAGAGCTAAAGCAATTAAAGCAATAATAAGTAGAGGGCCGACTAGTACTACGAAAGCGGAAGATTTCGAACGTAGTAATACTTTAATGTTCTTACTGATTATTTTTAACAGCTTCATTTTCTTCTTTCTTTACTTCGTCTTTCTTTTTATCTTTCTTATTTTTTTTCTTGAAGTGTTTTTTGTGATGATGTCTGTGTTTCTTAAGCTTTTTTTTCTTATGCTGTTCTTTTGCTATTTTTATCTCTTTATTGATTGAGTTCTCTTGGATCATAATGAAAGCTTTATCTAAAGTTGGTTTGATCAATTCTAATTCAATGATTCCTTCGTTTAACTCTTCAGTTACTTTTAGAAGTTCGTGAATTACTAAAGGAGGTTTAGTAGTATGGATGATTAAAGTTTTGTTTTTTATCTCATAATCTTTGATTTCCTTTAAAAATTTATTTTTAAGTGCTTTAATAATTTGTTCATATTTTCCTGGGTATGATTTGAAGCAAATGTTTTCTTCAGGGATGTTCTTCATTTTAATCTCTTCAGGTTTGCCTAAAGCGACAATATGTCCTTCTTTAAGTATGAGAACCCGGTTACATAATTGCTCTAAGTTGGCTATATGATGGCTTGCAATTATGATTGTCGTACCTCTTTGATTTATTATTTTAAGAAGGTTCCAAATTTTTGAACTAGTTAAAGGATCTAGGTCTGCCGTCGGTTCATCAAGGAGTAGAATTTTAGGGTCGTGGATTAAAGAACAAGCGATGTCTAAGCGGCGTTGCATGCCTCCAGACAATCTTTTAGCTACTACATATTGAGATTGAGTTAATCCAACTAAGTTTAAGAGGTAGCTAAGGTTTGATTCAATTAATTTTTTAGGGAGGTTATACAAAGATCCAAAATAACAAAGATTTTCTTTAATAGTAAGATTTGGGTAAAAACTAGGGGTCTGTGGAGCAAAGCCGTAAGTTTTCTTTAATTCTTTCTGGTGCCAATAAATAGAACGAAAAGCTTTTTCATCATCTTGGTTAAGAACATTAACATCGCGAAATTTAATATCTCCTCTTTCAACCTTAAGAAAGCCAACAAGTGAATTGAGTAAAGTTGTCTTCCCACTGCCGGATGTTCCTAATATCCCAAAGATCTCACCAATTTTAATATCAAAGTTAACATTATTAAGAACGTAACGATGGCCGAATATTTTTGAAATGTCTTCAATTTTATAGATAGCTCCTTTTAGATCAGCCATATCTGTCAGATACCTCTTTTTCTTTTTAAATAGATTGAACTATTTTCAAGTAATGAATGCTTATTCTAATCCAGTACTTCCAAATCCACTTTCCCCTCGTTCTGTTTCATCAAGATCTTCAACTTCAATTATTTCTTTCTGTTCTACCGGTTGGATTAACATTTGTGCGATACGCATTCCTTTTTCAACAGTGAATGGTTGTTTTGATAAGTTATGAACAATTATCTTTATTTCTCCACGATAAGTAGAATCTATCACTCCTCCCATGGTTTTAATTCCATGTTTGGCAGCTAATCCTGATCTGTCCCAGATTAAGCCAACGTAATTATGTGGTATGGACATGGCAATTCCAGTAGAAATTATTTTTCTTTCATTTGGTTCAACATTAACTTCTTCGTTTGAATAAAAATCCATGCCTGCCTCATTTGGACCTGCGTATTTTGGTAAGATTGAATCTACAGTTAATTTTTTTATTTTTAGCATGATTAAAATCTCCTACAAAAAGTTAAAAATCCAGTATGACCTAACATTTCAAATTCTGGGCGCATGATGTTGTCTGATATCTTCCATTTTCTTTCTAAAAGTTCTATTGTTTCAACAATTTTTATTTTGCTTTTTTTTGTGGAGTCAATAAATCTCTTAACTTGGTTTAGGTTAGGTAAGTATATCACTAAATGTCCTCCCAATTTAAGTGCTTTTTCTGCATGTTCAATAACTTGCCAAGGTTCTGGAAGATCTAATGTGATCAAATCAACATCTTTCTCTTGGATTCCTTTGTATACATCTGATTGTTTAAGAGTAATATTTAAGATGCCAAACAAGTTGATGTTTTTTTGAATTATATCATAATGTTCAGGGTTAATTTCATATACTGTTATTTCTTTACAGATGTTAGCTAATGAGAGACAAAGAGATCCAGAACCTCCTCCTGCATCTACAATTTTAGAATTGTTGTTTATTCCTGTTTTAGCTATAATCATGCCTATATCTTTTTGAATAATTACTTGCGGTCCTCTTTTCAGATTTTCCCATAAGTCAGCAAAGCTTGGATTTAATGATAAGAACTCATTTCCTTTATTTGATCTAATATTTACATTTTTTGATTTAATCTCTTTACTTTTGATAATTCCAAATGAGGTATGGAAATCTTCTTCTAAGTCTTTAACGTAAAACTTCTTATTAGTTTTTTGTTCAATAAGTATTTTCTTTATCATTCTGGCCATAAATTATCTGAAAATGATAAACTTTTTAAAATTTCTGTGTTCAAAAAAAATTATGACCTTCCAAAATGATAAAAAGACTTTTCTTGCAAAGTTAGATAAGAGTAAAAAAGGAGAAATAGATGAGAAGATTGTTTCTTTGTTAGAATTGATTAATAATAAAGATGATTATTATACAACTTCTTCTTGTTCTGGAAGAGTTTATTTACATAAAGGAAGGGGTAGAAAGAATGAGACTGAATGGTTGAAATTAAGTCATAATTTAATCGATGAATATTTCTTTAAACTTGATGTTACTAAATTGGATGATTATAAACTTGATGAATCGAGGTTTATTTGGTTAAGATTAGAACCATTTATACTGCATGTTGCTTGTAAAAGTTTAGAAGCGGCTAATGAATTGTTAGAAAAAGCAAAGAAAATTTACAAGAAAAGCTGCTTATTGAGTGTAAGCAATAAGATAATTGTGGAAATAAGGGGAAGTGAGTTTATAGAAATGCCGTTTTATGAAGATGGAAAGTTGTTATTTTCTGGGGATATCAAATGGTTGAGAGAGTTGGTAAATAGTAAATTAGAAAAGGTTTGGGCTGGTGTTGAAATGTTTGAGAAAGAGCTTAAAATGTTGTAATTTCTTCAATTTTTAATCTGTTACGATTTTAAAGTGATAAATGACAGAAAAGTTTATAAATCAGGTTTATTTTGAGAATATAAATATAACAAATCGAGGGTGATTATAATAAAATGAAAAATCTTAATAATTTAGAAAAATTAGTTTATAGTGGTATTTTAGCCAGTTCTATAAGTGCAGCAGGTCTTTCTGCTTCAGCATGTGGAGATACTATTAACAATTATTATAGTTCTAATAACACAACTACTATTGGTTCAGCTGGAATGGGCGGAGATGCTGGTTCTGGCGGTGCAACTGGAGGTTCAGCTGGAATAGGCGGTAATGCTGGTTCTGGCGGTGCAACTGGTGGTTCTGCTGGAATGGGCGGAGATGCTGGTTCTGGCGGTGCAACTGGTGGTTCTGCTGGAATGGGCGGAGATGCTGGTTCTGGTGGTTCTTTAGGCGGTTCTGCTGGAATGGGCGGTAATGCTGGTTCTGGTGGTTCTTTAGGCGGTTCAGCTGGAATGGGCGGTAGTGCTGGTTCTGGTGGTGATCAAGGAGGACAAGGCGGTTCTGCTGGAATGGGCGGTTCTTCTGGTACCACTTATGCTATCGAAATGTTAGTTAAACAAGGAGATACTACTGATGACGTTTATTCTACTATTAATGGAACTCCAATTACTTTAAGTGTGGGAGTACCATATAATCTAGCTGGTGGAGAAACAATAACTGTTACTGAAAAGCTTAAAGAATCAGGAGCTACATCTAATTATTCAGTGAAATTCAAATTTGAAAATGCTTGTCCTGAAAATAATGAAGTATTGATGTGGTATTCACCTGCAATTCTAAACGATGTGGCTTTTGGAGTAAATAATATGCCTTTTGCTCTTAACATTAATGACAAATACAGTTTTTCAAATGGTAAAGAAATTACTTTAGATAGTAAGTTATTACAAAATTACATTAGCGGACAGAAAGGAGCAACAGTTACGGTTAAGTGTGAAGAATAATTTTATATTATTTATTAATT
>JAHJGQ010000005.1 GCA_018824365.1 Nanobdellota archaeon
GTTACAACAACTACATCAATGCCATTACCAGAAGCACTATCTCTTTGTAAAGCGGTATTAACTGCTTTTACAGCAAGAGACACAGCTTCTTTTGTAGTCATTTCTGGATCATAATGTGTTTCTAAAACACCATAAGCAAATACCGATCCTGATCCAGAAGAGATAAAGTCTTTTATTTTGGTTACACTTCCATCTGGGAATAAGTCATATAAATAAACGCCAGAAACATCCTTGCCTGCAAGAAGGAAATGTGCTATTCCTGGAAGCATACTCATCCTTCTGATATTAGAATACAACAAACCACCTAATAAGTTTGCTGCTTCTTTAGCTGTCGGTCTTTTATATGTTCTAACTTCCTTAAGCTTAAGCTCTGCTTTGATTAGCTTAATCATTAATTGTGCATCGGAAACTGTTCCTGCTATCGTAACCGCAAAATCATCAGATATAACATGAACTTTTTCAGCTCTTTTATCAACAATCATATGTCCTGCAGTTGCTCTCTTGTCTGCTGCAAGAATAATGCCGTCTTTACATACTATTCCTATCGTTGTAGTACCAGTTTTTAATCTTTCTTCCATAAATTAACACCCAGAATAATTGACATCTATCATTTATTTTAATGGTTGAAAATAGTTGTTATTTTTAAACATTTCGGTTATGTTCATTAAAAAATTAAAAAAAATAAAAAGCCTCTGGTGGGAATTGCACCCACGACCTTTGGATTTCCATTGTTGAATACAAGTCCAACGCAATAGCTACTATGCTACAGAGGCATTTTTATCTATTATTTCATCATTTATTTTTAAGAGTTTCTCTTGTAAAGGATTATTTACTCTTTCAAATGAGAAGGCCAAGCATAAGAAGGAAAGAAATTCTTTGTTTCTTCGTAAGGAAGATATCTCTTTAACTTGAACCACTGCTTAATAAAATTTTGTAATACATAAGTTTCTTGATATAATTCTTTTTTTCTTTCTTCTATGGTTTTATGGTAGATTCTTTTTGTAAATAGATTAGTAAATGCTTTTAAGATAAAATTTGATCTAAAGCTACTCAAATATTTAGATTCCATATAAGCAGTGATAAAAAGTTCTACTTCTCCTTTATTAACTTTTAACTTTTGACCTTCTTTAACTACCTCTGCAGGTAATAATTGAAGTAGATGATAGTCAAAATCAAGATAGTAAGTGAATGATTCAGTATCGGAGGCTTTTTTTTCAAGTCTCCACCAGATCCAGATTTCCTTGGCCCCGTCTTGACCTATCCTTTCACCATAATATTTTTCATACCTCTCACTTGCATCAGAATCTCCCCAGCCATATTCTTTTAACCATTCACGAAGTGATTCATAGAATGCTTTCATATCAAAAATATCTTTATATTTTACTCTTGTTCTAACTACTTGGATTAATTCATCACCTGAAATCTTTTTTGCTGGCACAAACAAAGAGAAGAAATTTTAATATATAAATGTATTGATGTCTATCTTGTCATCTTTCTTAATTTTCCTAAAATTATTTTAATGGTTAAAGATATAAACTCTTTGATTGTTAATGGTTTGCTGATTCTCTTAACTTTTCCTTCTTTAATCGCTTGAATTATTGAGTTTTTTTCTTTTTTAGCATCTATCAACGTGAATGTTTTACCTAAGAAGTAGAGATCATGCACATCAGAATTGCCGACTAAAATCCTGTTAAATTTTTTAGCAAGCTTGACGGTTTTCTTGTTTGGATTAAACCATTTTGTATAATAATATGAATACTCCCAGGCATCAAATAAATCTAAATATTTTATTATTCTTTTACCAAGACAAGTAGGATCATGATGAAACGGATGCGGAGCAATTATCAGTGTGTCTGGATTTTTTTCTTTAAATTCAGATAATTCTTTGAAAGAATTTATTTTTTCTACTTCTTTTTTTGTACTGTAAATCAAGACATGTTTTTTTTTAATAGTTTTTTCAATACCTTTAATCAATATTATTCCCTTTTCCTTTGCATAATCATCTATTAAATTATCTTCAAAAAAATAATCATGACAAGTGATCGCCAGGATATCAAAATTCTTCTTTTTCGCTTCGTCAATAAGATCATAAGCGGAATATTTGATATTATCAATGGGGTCTTTATCTATATGGATATGAAGTTCTGCTTTAAGCATAATTGGATCAGCTTAAGTTTCTTTATTAAAGATTATGGAATTGTTGATATGAAAAATGCTATTAAAAAAACAAAAACCATAAAAATAAATCATGAAATCAGATAATTTATGATAATAGGAATTGTCGGAAAAGCCAATGTAGGGAAATCCACGTTTTTCAAAGCGGCCACTTTAGCAGAAGTAGAGATAGCTAATTATCCTTTTGCAACCATTAAACCTAATTCTGGTGTAGGATATGTAAAAATAAATGATCCTGCTAAAGATTTTGGTAAAGTTTCAAATCCAAAGAATGGTTTTATACTTAAAGAATTCCGTTTTGTTCCCATACAGATGATTGACGTTGCTGGTTTAGTGCCTGGGGCGCATGAAGGTAAAGGTATGGGAAACCAATTCTTAGATGATTTAAGACAAGCAGATGTACTTATCCATGTAATAGATGTTTCTGGTTCTACCAATGAAAAAGGCGAACCAATTCAACCTGGAAGCCGTAATCCTGCTGAGGATGTAAAATTTCTGGAAGTGGAGTTAGATATGTGGTATTTAGGCATATTAAAAAAAGGGTGGGAAAAGTTTGCCAGAACAGTAATACAGGAAAAGATGGAAATCCATCTTGCTTTAGGAAAACAATTATCAGGACTGAAAGTAACGGAAAATATGATTGAAGATACAATCAAAGAACTAAAACTGAATAAAGAAAAACCCCACTCTTGGACGGAAGAAGAACTAAAGAATCTGGCAGTTGCTTTAAGAAAAAAGACTAAACCGATGATTATTGCCTGCAATAAGATTGATGTTCCTGTAGCAGAAAAGAATTTGCTTAGATTAAAAGAAGAATTTCCTGACAGATTATTTGTCGGATGTTCTGCTGAATCTGAATTGGCTTTAAGAGAGGCAGCAAAAGTTGGATTAATTGAATATATCCCTGGAGAAGAGAATTTTAAGATTATTGATGATGAAAAATTAAATGAAAAACAAAAGAAAGCACTGGAATTTATTAAAACAAATATTCTTGCTAAATATGGGGCAACCGGAGTTCAGAGCGTTTTAGATACAGCAGTATTTGATCTATTGAAATACATCGCTATCTTTCCAGGAGGAGTAAGTAAATTAGAAGATTCTGAAGGAAGATGCTTGCCTGACTGTTTCTTAATGCCTCCTGATACTACTGCTTTAGATTTTGCTTTTAAGTTACATACTGATTTTGGCAAGAAATTTATCTGTGCTAAAGATGTTCGTACTAAGATGACTGTAGGTAAAGAATACAAATTAAAACATATGGATGTAGTTGAGATTGTAGCTGGAAAATAATTAAATTTATTAAATAAATTGCTGCAGTTTCTCTTTCTGTTCTGGTGAAGCATCACTCAGCAGACTTTTCACGTAATTTTCAATTTGTTTAGATTCTTCATTAGTTGGATAATTTTCTTTAGCTATGCGAATCATCTTAAAAGCATCTTCCGGCTGACGCATAAAGACATAAAGTTTAGCTCCTTCCAAAGCTAGTCTTGGAGGAATCTTCTCAGGAGAAATTTTTTCTAATTTATTTGCTAGATTTCCAGCCTCTTCATAATTACCTTTCTCAATGGCACTATCTGCATTTTCAATAAACTTATCAATATTTTCTTCTTTTTTAATGATATTTTTGGGATCAGTAGCAATACCAATCAGGATAATAATTATTAATACAGCAATAATCCATCTTTTCCTGCGTTTCCAGAAACCTTTAATTCTGGTAAGGAAATTTAAACTCTGTTTTTCTGATAATTTTACTTTCTTAATTTGAGATTTTCCTGCCAATTTAGGCTCTTTTAACACTTTGTATACTTTAATCTCTTCAGGAATGCCTTTTAGCTTGCGATAACCAACTTCCGCTGAAGGAATCTCACTCTTATTCATGGCTAGATATACAGATTCAGTAAAATATACTTCATTAGGTTCAGCAATTCCTTCAATTCTTGCAGCAATATTAACCGCTTCTCCAAAAATGTCGTCTTTCCTTAAATGAACTTCACCGCTGTTTATTGCTACTCTTACTTCTACTTTCTCATCAACTTCCGGCTTTCGGTTATATTCCTCTAATTTCTCCTGAATATTAATTCCGCATAATACTGCATTTGTCGGACTGTCAAAAGTTACCATAAAAGCATCACCGATAGTCTTGATTATCTTCCCTCCATACTTCTTGAAGATTGGTTCTATCAGCTGTTCATGAAGATCAAGAAATTTCTCAAAGTCTTCCCTTTTTTTAATGGATGTAGTCACTGTAAAACCTTTCACATCAGTGAACATCACTGTCAAGTGCTTAGTTTCTACCATTCTTAAAAAATTCTTCATACTTTTGATATTTCATAAATTTTCAATTTATCTTAAAACTTTATGCTAAAATGAAGTATGAGATATAAAGATTATGTTTCATTATCTATAAATTATCCTATTACGAAAAGCGAGAAAGCTATGTTTGCATCGCGATTGATTTTCAGATCATATCACAAAAATAATTTTGCTTACTGAAAGCTCATTGTTGTATTGTTTAACAATCCAAACACTTTTCTTAAAAGTTAGTTTGTACATATCGCCTCACCAGAGATTATTTATACTATCTAGTTAAAACGTGATAGCACAGGAACCATTTTCCACAACAATCTTTAAATAATCAAATCCAATTCATTGGATAATCATTAAAAGGAGGATGATATTTATGAAAAATATTCCGTTAGCGAGTGCCCAGGCAAGTTTAAACAATATTTATGATTTGGCTAGAGAAATGAAAGAGAATCCAGATATGTTTAATGAAAGTAGAATAAGGGATTATGCAGTTAGAATTATGCTAGCTGTTGCAGTGATTAGGAAGGATCTAAATATCAAATAAACATTTATGAAAAAAAGTTTACCGGTAAATAAATCTACGAGGCTGTCTGACAATTCTCTTCAGGGATCTTTAAAATTTATTTATGTAGAAAATAGGGCGTTTTTTTTAAATAATTTTGTTTTTGAAAAGTAAGAAGTGAATATTTTTTTTCTTGAAAAATAGAACAAAAAGATTAATATACTCTCTTTCCTATAACTAAAAAATGAATATACTACTTGTCAATCCAACTTATCCTAATACTTTTTGGAGCCTCAAGAAAGCGCTTAAATTTATAGGTAAGAAAGCGGCATATCCTCCTCTTGGCTTGCTTACGATAGCTTCTATGCTCCCAAAAGGGTGGCCTAAGAAACTTGTTGATTTAAATGTTACAGAGCTTAAAGACAAGTTCATCGAGAAAGCAGATTTTGTGTTTATCAGCGCGATGATCGTACAAAAGAAAAACGCTGAAGAAATTATCAGAAGATGTAAAAAGCTAGGGAAAAAAATTGTTGCTGGAGGTCCCCTTTTTACAACCCAGCCTGATATGTTTCCGGACGTAGATCATTTTATTCTTAATGAAGCTGAAATAACTTTGCCAGTTTTCTTAGAAGACTTAAAGAATGATACGTTAAAGAGGATTTACACTACAACAAAAAGACCAGATATCACTAAAACTCCTCTTCCTGACTGGTCTCTTATTAATTTCAAAGATTATGTGACAATGATGGTACAATATTCTCGTGGTTGCCCCTTCAACTGTGAATTTTGTGACATTATTATCATGAATGGTAGAATCCCTAGAGTAAAGACACCTGAACAGATGTTGAGAGAATTCCAAACACTTTATGATGCCGGTTGGCGCGATTCAATTTTCATAGTTGATGATAATTTTATTGGCAACAAAGTAAGTGTTAAAGAGCTTCTTGCTTCATTAATACAATGGCAGAAAGATCATGATTACCCCTTCCGTTTCTTTACTGAAGCAAGCATTAACTTATCTGATGATAAAGAGCTTATGGAGCTAATGAGTGCTGCTAACTTCTACAAAGTATTTTTGGGGATAGAGACTCCCAATGTTGATGGTCTTAAAGAATGTGGTAAATTTCAGAACGTAGAACGCAACCTCGCAGAAGCTGTTAAGAAGATTCAACAACATGGCATGCAGGTGATGGGCGGATTTATCGTTGGTTTTGATAGTGATACTGAACATATCTTTGAAACACAAATTAAATTTATCCAGGAGACGGGTGTAGTGACTGCTATGGTTGGCCTGTTAACCGCTCTTCCAAAAACCAGATTATGGCATCGTCTTAGAAAAGAAGGAAGGCTCATTGGTGAAAGTACTGGCGGAAATACAGACGGATATCTTAATTTTATACCTGCAATGGATAAACAGAAATTAATAGACGGATATAAACGGGTTATGTCAACAATTTACTCTCGGAAGCATTATTATCAGAGAATTAACACATTTATCAATAATTACAGACCAACAGTTAAAGCAAGAATGTCAAGATCTGATTTACGGGCTTTCTTTAACAGCATTTGGAGGATTGGAATTTTTTCTAAGTCAAGATTTCTGTATTGGAAACTTATTTTAAAGACTTTCATTACAAAAAGAAAGGCACTTTCAACTGCAATTGAACTTGCTATCATTGGCATCCATTTTGAGAGTATCGTCAAACGGGTTTCCCGGGCATAAATTTATTTCTAGCGTAAAATCATAGGAAAATTTAAATATACTTTGGTATACTTAAGTAAACGGTGATAACAATGGATACAACTACAATAAAAGTTCACGAAGATACTAAATTAGGCTTAGATCAATTTAGAGAGTATGGAAATGAAAGCTATGATGAAGTGATCAAAAAGATTATTTATATTGTTAAAACTTGTAAAAAACAGCCAGAACTAAGCCAAGAAACTATCTTTGCTATTGAAAAAGCAAGAGAAAGAATTAAAATAGGAAAGTTTCTTACAGAAGAAGAAGCTAAAAAGAGACTTGGTCTATGATTTACAAGTTAATTTTTGATGAGAAAGCGATTGAATATTTGGAAAAACTTCCTAAATTAATCAAAGAAAGAATTTTTAAGAAATTACAATCAACTAAAGAAAATCCTCATAATTTTTTTGAAAAACTTGAAAGCAGACCAGAATTTAAATTAAGAGTTGGAGATTATAGGGTTATAGCTGAAATCTCAGATAAAGAGATACAAATATTAGTTCTTTATGTAGGTCATCGAAGAAACGTTTACAAGAAAATATAAGTATGTCCTAAATCATTTTTTTAACTGTTTTTTATAGATTTAATGTGATAAATAAATCCCTACTTTTTTCTCATAAACTGCAATAAAAAGTTTTATACATAAAAATTAGAACATTAACTCAAAATAGCAAATCTGGATGTTTCATAAAAAAAGTAATCTTATCATTTCTTTCTAATTGTTTTACATTATACTCAATCTTAGCCGCTTCACTTTTATCTGCAACTGATATTGCATGCAATATTTGTTTAAACTTTTTTGAACGGACATATTTACTGCCCTTACCATTCTTATGTGCAATCATACGTTTCTCCAAATCATTAGTGATGCCAGTATAAAGAGAATCATCATGGCATTCTAATATATATACAAACCAAGATCTCTCAACTGTCATAGAAGAACTAAAAATTAAGAGTATATATTGGTTTTGTTTTAAAATGATAATCATCTTTTAATCACAAACAAATAATCTCTTTTTACTCAAACTTTCTTGAGGAATTCTTTATATACAAGCAGTACTTCTATAAATGCATGGAAATAAAAAAACTTAACAAAGAAGAACGGGAAAAGATTTTTGAATTTTTTATTAAAAACAAAAGACTAAAATTCTCAGAAATAGAAAAACTTTCCGGATTAAGATCTAACCATATTTCTTATCATCTTGAACAAATGCTTAAAGATGAACTAATTGAAAAAGAAGAAGAGAACTACAAACTAACTTCTAAAGCAGAAAAGATCTTTCCATTCTTTGCACATATGACCGGTAAAGAAGTCGGCGCTTTACCTGTAGTTTTGGTAGCAATCAAGAAAGAGAATAAAATCTGTTTATTAAAAAGGGAAAAAAGACCTTATCAAGGATATTGGGGACTGATTGGCGGGAAGTTGAAGAATGGTGAAAGTATTGAAGAGACAGCCATAAGGGAAGCTAAGGAAGAAACCGGGCTGGATTGCCAGTTTGAATCAATTAATTCAGTAGTTCATGAAAGACTTAAAGAAAAAGATAATTATAAACATACTTTTGTCTTATTCTTAACAACAGTAAACACAGAAAGTGATAAATTAAGATTTTCTGATGAAGGTAAAGCAGATTGGTTTGATGTTAAGAATCTAAATCAAGATGAAATAATTCCCTCAGATTACTTTATGATCAAAAAACTTCTCAACAATAAATCTGATCTTGTTCAGGTAGTAATTGAAGAAAAAAATGAAAAACTAATCAATTTTCAGCAATTTTGATGAACCCTTACAAATTCTGACAACATTTTTAGTAAATTTCATAATACCTCATAATACTATTCCCGTACAGAAATAATTATATATCATTGCAATCCAAAATTAAATGGGTGTGGTATATTGGGATGGTTATCTAAAATATTAAATATTTTCAAGAACGATTCAAAAGAAGCAGAAGAAACAGAAAAAGAGATTTATCTTAGCAATCTAGGTTCCTGGGTAGGTTTGCGTGCAAAAGAGCTTATTGCTAATTCTGATTTGGATGAAAAGCTAATTAATTATATTAATAGTATTAAAGATAAACGTTGGCTATTGGAATGCCATTTAGACGAATGGCAAAAAGAAGTTGATAATTTAAGAAAAAACGAAAATAAAGAAGAAAGGGATGTAAATTTAAGAACAGATTTAAAATCAGATATCAATTTAATCTTCGCTGATACTAGAAAATTATTGGATTCTCTGAAATTTTCAGAGAACACCACTTTGGAAAATGTCTTGAGTTTCAATTCTTATTTTGAAGAAGTATTAAGAAGGATGATTCGTAAAATTGAAAATAGCGAATTTGCCGAAAATTTCGTTTTTCTAATTAAAGAAGAAAGCACTAATGATCTTGATACTGCTTTAACTAATCCCTTATTAAAAGAGTTGATTGAATTGGATGTATTAAGAGGGAATTTTGAACAAAAAGTAAGCCAGAGCGGTTATCATAAAATTATTACCTTAAGAAAAAGACTGGCTCTTCTTGAAGATTATACTTTACAAATAAAGCAGCTTAATATGGAACTAAGCATTAAACGAGAAAAATTAGCTATTGCAGAGAGTAAGATGAAAGAGAAAGAAGCACGTATTTTAGAATTAAAAGAGAATTATGATTATCTTCCATTTAAAGAAGCTGAAGAAAAACGTAAAATAACTCAAGATAAAATTGAAAACAATAATGAATTGATACTTTCTATTTTCTTCAAACTTAAACCTTTGCTGAAGAAATACAAAGAATTGAATTCTGAAGATAAATTGATCAATTCTTATATCAAAGATTATCTTGAAGATCCAGTCTTTGCTTTTCTTAAGGATGAAGAGCTGAAAATAAACAGAATCATTCAGGCAATAAGAACACTCCTTGAAACTGGACGTTTCTCTTCAGATACAGAAAACACAAACTCTTTTTTAGAGATACTGAACAAAGTAAATTTTCATTACCTAGAAGAACTAAAACAAAAGAGTTTAGAATTAAATGATAATCTTAAACTTCTTAAAGAACATACTGAAAACAGGGATTTGATTTCTAAGTTAGAAGAAGAGGATTATCGTCTGCAGCATTTCACTAAACAAAAGGAAATGATTGAAGATGATCTGGCTCTCATTGAAGATAAAATCTCTGAATTGAATGAAATCAGATCCAGAGAACGTGACAGTTTTCAAAACTTAACGCGGATAGGGGTTGGAAAAGAAATCAACATCATTTTTGATTCCTAATTTTATCCATTTCTTTCCTGAACATTTTGTAGTTCTTTTCCAATGCTTCAACCCCAGGAAGTTTTTTCCCGGAAAGAAAAGTCAAAGCAGCCCCCCCGCCAGTAGAAAGGTGAGAAATGTTGTGCTGGAGATGAAACTTTTTAATAGCTTCAACGGTTTCCCCACCGCCGCAGATAGATGTAGCCGTCAATTTTCCAAGAAGACGGCCAATTTCTTTTGTAGACTTAGCGAACTTAGCCCATTCAAAATATCCTAAAGGGCCATTCCAAACAATTGTGTGTGCTTTTCTTAAATAATGTTTAAAGATATCAATACTTTTTACTCCCATATCAAGAGCGATTTCTCCATTTTCTATCCTATTATAAGCAACTGTCTTTGTTTTAGCATTAGAAGAGAAAGTAGTTGCAGTTACGAAATCAAGTGGAAGTATAATTTTTCTTGCCGAACGCTTTTTAAGAATTTTCTTAGCAACATCTACTGAATCTTTATCAGTTTTTGACATTCCTACACTGATTCCTTTAGCTTTAAGGAAAGAAAAAGCCAAAGCGCCGCCGATCAAGATATAATCAGCTCTCTTTAAAGCTTGTTTTATAAGATCAATCTTGTTTAATTTTGCGCCGCCCATGATCCAAACTGCCGGTTTTCTCGGTTTAAGAGCTTTACTAAGTTGTTTAATTTCTCTTTCCAATAGAAATCCTGCAACTGAAGGTAAATATTTAGTTATATTATGTACCGAAGCATGTTTACGATGGGAAACAGCAAAAGCATCATTAATGTATAAATCTGCAAAATCAGCCAGGGAATGAGCAAAAAAGGGATTGTCTTTCTCCTCTTCTTTATAGAAACGCAGATTTTCCAGTAGAATTATTTGTCTGGGTTTTGCTTTACTAATATTTTCTTTTATTTCTTTCCCAATACAGTCATCAACTTTGATTATTTTGACTTTAGGCAATAATTTATTTAATTCTTTGACTAAAGGGTCTACTTTTAGTGAATGAACTATTTGTCCATTTGGTCTTCCAAGATGTGTAGCAAGGATTATTTTACAGTTATTCTGAAGAAGATACTTAATTGTTGGCAAAGAAGCTTTAATTTTATGATTGTCAGCAACTTTTCCTTTTTCTAAAGGAACATTATAATCAACTCTAACTAAAACTGTTTTATTTCTTACTTGATAATTTCTAAGATAAAATATTTTCATCCTCTTTTTAAGATATAAGATAGTTGTTGTTTATAAAATTTGTTGA
>JAHJGQ010000028.1 GCA_018824365.1 Nanobdellota archaeon
GGCTCTGTAGAAACCCTTACGTTCGCACCATCTTTCGATTAGCCAATCGCTCCAAAGTTGAAGTAATTTTCGAAGAAGATGGCATGGCTTGTCTTACGAATAGTCTTGTGCTCACTTGCCATTTGGCAGGGGTTTCTACAGAGCCTAAGAAATAGTAAATTATTTAAGAGAGAGTATACTTTTAGTTTATCACTCGTTTCTACTTGTCAGTAATTAATTAAGTAAAATTTATAAATAAGCAACATATCTGTCAGCTCATGAATATCTTATCTAATGAATTTCTTGAAAAGATAGAAGAAGCAAAAAGTAAGCTTGACGAAAGAAAGCTGGAATTAATTGTAGAACAAATGTTCACCAATCTTGTTCAGGAATCAATATATTATGCTTCTATCCAGGATGATGATAATGAAAAGAGAAAAGAAGAGGTTGTAAAAAATTTTAAGGAAGCCTGGAGTTTGGGTAAGAGAAACTATGAAGGAGAATTCAATCTGCTTTTATTGACAGATATTGCCGGGAAGATTGAACCTTCTTTAAAAGAGCTAGGAAAAAAATTTGCATCTCTACGTAATCAAAGAGCATCACTTAAAAACATGAACTATTGTCCGCCAGCAGATCAAATGCGGATAAGAAGAGATCTAGAAAATGTTTTAAAGACAATTCAAGAAAATGAATTACATCCTGTTGAAGAAGCCGTTTTCTTATATTTTCATCTTGTTAGGATTCAGCCTTTTGAAAATGGGAACAAAAGAACAGCAAGTGCAGTAATGAATCTTACACTTAGTCATAACGGATTTCCTACGGTTTATGTTTCACCGCACGAAAAATCAACTTATATCTCATTATTGAATTCTGCCATAAAAGGCTTTAGTGAACAAAGTGCAAGCTTTGAAAAAGATAGTCTTGACAATTATAAAAATCTAGATTATCAGCAGAAAGGCTTTTATGAATATATGGCTAAAAAAGTTTTAGATAGCTTAGTATATGCTGAAGATAAGCTGAAAAGATTAAGTAAATATAATATAATCATGCAAACAAATAACCCTGGAGAGATTTATACTTTAAAGAAGATGATATCTTCCTGGTTTAACAAAAGGAATGCAATACATCAAATACACTTGAATAGACGAGATAGTTATGTTACAGTAATTGGCAACATACCTTATGAAGTTCTTGATTGCATATTAGAAAAAATACCTGGGGATAAGAAACGAAAATATACATTATCAACAATTGAAGAATCGTGTGAAGCAGGTCCTTTATCTAGAAGACCTCCAAAACTTTAGAATTCCTAAATATCGACCATCTCGATTTCTATGTTAAGACCTTCTGGAATAGGAACTCTCATAACTAATCTTAATGTTCTTTCATCGGCACTTAAATCGATAAGACGTTTATGCACTCTCATCTCATATCTCTCCCAACTGGCTTTTCCTTCACCATCCGGAGATTTACGTGTGGTTACCTTTAACCTCTTAGTAGGTAAGGGAATTGGACCATGAAGTTTAACGCCGGTCTTCTCAGCAATCTCTTTAATATCAGTACAGACCTTATTGATTTTATCAATTTCTATACTTGCTAATTTTATCCTTGCTCTCTGTGCCATTGTTTATATTTTATTACATGATGAAACTTGTTTCACCATGCTGATTTTTATTAAGTATTATATTAATTTTTTGATTATTTCCATTAAAAAATAAAATGGAAAAAACACAATTGCATAATTACAATTGTTTCTTAACTACATCCATACACATGCCAGCAGCTACAGTAACTCCTGAATCTCTGATAGCAAATCTTGACATCTGTGGAATTTCGCTGTTTTTCTCAATAACTAAAGCCTGCATCGGTTTTAACCTAACAACTGCAGCATCACCATTTCTTAAGATATCTTTATTTTCTTTAATCTCTTCTCCGGTTGCAGGGTTAAGTTTCTTCAAGATCTCAACAAACTGGCAAGCAACTTGAGATGTATGGATATGGAATACTGGTGTATATCCAACAGTAACTACGCTTGGATGCTGCAAGATAACTACTTGTGCTGTGAATTCAGTAACTACAGTAGGTACATTATCAGAAGTTCCCAATACGTCCCCTCTGGCAATATCTTTCTTACCAACCCCTCTGACGTTAAAGCCTACGTTGTCACCAGGTTCAGCTTGCTGAACTTGTTCGTGATGCATCTCTATGGATTTTACTTCTCCACTGATACCCTTACCTTCTCTTCCTGGAACGATAGTAACTTTATCACCGATTTTCATGACTCCAGTTTCAACTCTTCCTACAGGGACAACCCCTATTCCAGTAATGTTATAAACATCCTGAAGAGGCAGCCTTAAAGGAAGATTAGTAGGTTTTTGTGGTACATCAAATTTATCAATAGCTTGCAGTAAAGTGTCTCCAGTCCACCATGACATTTGTTCTGACTTTTTAGCGATGTTTTCTCCAGGCAGGGAAGCGATTGGGATAAACCTTACATTGTTTACATTCCATCCTGCTTGTGCAGCGTGCTTCTTTACTTCTTCAATAACTTCTTTAAAACGTGCTTCAGAATAACTAACTCCAGAAATGTCCATCTTGTTAACAGCAACTAACAATTGTCCAACTCCAAAAATCTTTGATAATCTTAAATGCTCAATTGTCTGTGCATTAACTCCATCATTTGCAGCAACAACTAAAACTGCACAATCTGCTTGTGAAGCACCAGTAATCATGTTTTTGATAAAGTCTCTGTGTCCAGGGGCATCAATGATTGTAAAATAATATTTTGCAGTATCAAATCTTTTATGAGCTAAATCAATAGTAACTCCTCTTTCCTGTTCTTCTTTTAGGTTATCCATTACGAAAGCAAATTCAAAACCAGCTTTACCTAATTGTTGAGCTTTTTCCTTAAGTTTTCTCATTGCCTGTTCATCAATGTTTCCGGTGTCGAATAACAATCGACCTACAGAAGTTGATTTACCATGATCTACATGACCAATGAATACTAAATTAATATGTTCTTTTTCTTTTGCCATTATAATTTTCCTCCGTTTTTCTACGTTTTTCCTCCAATAGATTAGGATTATTTGTTTATAGTGGCTTGGATTTTGGTTGATTTATAAAGATTTCGGAAAATTTGAATAAATTTTCCGGACTAAAAATTTAATAGTCTTTAAATTTTTAATTTCGGTGATAAATAGAAAAGAAATGGTTAGAATTTTTTGATAAATAAATATCTCTTTTTACGAACAACTTGTTAAGGAAATTAAAGAAATAGAATTAACGGAGGATTATTTACAATCAAAAAAAATAAAAAAAACTAAGCTCCTAACTTACCGGAACTTAAGCCCTTCCTCTGAACAATCAGGTTCTTTACTTTCTCTTGTAATTCTCCTGGAAGCCGTTCAAACATCTGGTCTACCAAAGATGAGTTTCCTCTTCCACCAGTAGCGCTTCGTAGATCATTGCTCCAGCCGAACAGTTCAGCTACAGGAAGTTTTGCTTTGATAATAGTAATGTCCCCTTCCTGATTCATGTCTAATAATTGTCCTCTTTTAGAAGAGACAATCTTGGAAATTTCTCCCACATAATCATTCGGTGCTTCAATCCTCATTACCTGCAATGGCTCAAATAATAATGGTCCAGCCTGCATTATAGCTCCCCTGATCCCTTCCCTTATGGCAGGATACAATTGCGCCGGACCTCTGTGTATTGCGTCTTCATGTAAAGTACAATCCATCAGACTAACCATGATGTTAACACAAGGTTCTTTTGCAAGAGGACCTGCTTTCATTACATCCTCAAACATGTCCAAGACCATCTCCATGATTTCTCCTATATGAACAATACCTCTTGTCTGATCTAAAATAATATTGCCTTTACATTCTCCTCTGACTTTATTGGCCATCTTAGCATCCCAATCGCATTCATCGCGCAAGAATGTAATAACTTGTTCGTCTTTTTTCTTATAGCGGCCCGTTGACATTTTCCCTTCTTTAATACCTTTAACAATATTTTCTTCGAGAGGCTCTACCTTGAAGTAAAGCTTGTTATGCTTATTAGGAGATTTGCCTTCTACTTCCGGGCTTTCCCTGCTGATTGTTTCCCTATAGACAACAATCGGAGGAGAAGTCTTAACTTCTACTCCTTTCTCTTTAATTATCCTATTTTCAATCACTTCCAGATGTAATTCACCCATACCATGCATCAGATGTTCACCAGTTTCTTCGTTAATCTCAATAACAATAGTTGGATCTTCTTTCTGCACCTGCCTAAGCACATCGATCAACTTAGGTAGATCTGCTGGTCTCTTAGCTTCAATAGCTTTAGTGACTACAGGATCAAAGAGATGCTTGATCTCTTCAAATGGTTCTGCTTTTCCTCCACTTGTTACTGTTTCTCCAGGAATTCCTGCTCTTAATCCACCAACACCAATGATGTTTCCGGCAGGAACATTGTCGACAATCTCTCTTTTAGCTCCATTGTAGATATAGACCTGCTGGATCCTTCCAGGAGAGTTAGCCATATTAAGAAATACTTCTTCTCCTTTCTTCATCGTTCCACTGAAAAGTCTTCCTGCAGCAATCTCTCCTGCTTGTGGATCAACCACTACTTTAGTTATGACAAAAAATAATCTGCCTTCAGGATCACATTTAATAAGAGATTGACCTTCTGAACTTTCTAATTCACCATGCCATAATCTCGGAATCCTGTATTCCTGAGCTTGGATTGGGTTGGGATGATGTGTCGTAACTATATTTAAAACAACTTCATGTACCGGAGCTTTCTTAGCCAGCAGTTTTACTTTTTCTTTTATCTCCTCATCACCACCTTGATATGAATCAATTATCTCTTTAAATGAAACCCCTTTCTTTTTCATGTAAGGTAAACTAATTCCCCAATTATGAAAAGCTGAACCGAAAGCTACAGTCCCTTTCTCTATACTTACCTGCCACTTTTCTTTATACTCTTCAGGAGCAATACTTTTAATAATCCTATTTATGTCAGCAATCTGCTTAATGAATCTTTGCTGCATCTGTTCTGGAGTTAATTGTAATTCTTTAATCAGCCGATCAACTTTGTTAATGAATAATATTGGTCTTACTCTCTCTTTTAACGCTTGTCTAAGGACAGTTTCGGTCTGTGGCATCGCTCCTTCTGAAGCACAGATTAAGACAATTGCACCATCAACAGCCCTCATGGCTCTAGTAACGTCGCCGCCAAAGTCAACGTGGCCGGGAGTATCAATGAGGTTTATTAAAAATTCTTCTCCATCAACACTATGTACCATAGAAACAGAAGCTGAATCAATAGTAATTCCTCTTTCCTGCTCATCTTCATGAAAATCTAACTCACACTTTTTTCCTGCCAGTTCTTCAGACATCATTCCTGCGCCAGCCAATAAGTTATCGGAGAAAGTAGTTTTTCCATGATCGATATGTGCACAAACACCTATATTACGAATATTTTGAGGCTTCTTCATTAACCTCATGACCTTATCTACCATTTTTTCTGCCATTGTGAATATATAACCTCGCTTAATTTTATTATTACTTTGATACTATTAATTTAATATTGTCGCTAATTTAACTTTCATTAAATTAACTTCTCATCAAAAAACATGCACTTCATGCACGGTCTTATAACTATGAAGTTCTTCTGGTTTAAACCATAAAGCCACTTCTTGTTTTGCTTCTTCAATATTTCCTGAAGCATGAATTAAATTTTTTATTGCTTTTCCTTGTTTGTCAGTATATTCGTAAGAATGATGAGCAAAATCTGCTCTTATCGTTCCAGGAAGAGCTGATTTAGGTTCAGTAGGACCGACAATTTTTCTTACTGTTTCTACTGCATGTAAACCTTCAATGACCATCGCTAAGACCGGCCCTTCAGTAATCATCGTTTCTAATCCAGGGTAAAAAGATTTTTCAACATGAGCAGAATAATGTTTTTTTGCAAACTCTTTTTCTACCCAGACCATTTTCATCCCTACCATCTTAAATCCAGCATCTTCAAAACGAGTGATTATTCTCCCCATCAATCCGCGCTGTACTGCATCAGGCTTCAATAAGACTAAAGTTTTTTCTATCATTTCTCAGCCACCATCTTTCCTCTTTCTTTTCTGTAAGCTTCTGTCCAAGGTATCTTTGAAGGTTTACGCTTAAGCTTATGAAGATTTTTTTCACATTTATTAGAACAAAAATTAGCAGTTTTCCCATTACTATAAACAAATAATTTTCCAGTTCCTTTTTCAATTTGATTTCCACAAAATGTACATTTAGGCATCTTCTACTCCCTCCTTATTTTTTGCCGCGTCTTCCACCTGAAAGGCGCTGCGCTTCAATTTCAGTCTCTAGAAGCATCAAGATGTCTCCTGGTCTAACTGGACCTTTAACATTTCTTCTGATTGCTTTATTCTGATCTCTTCCTTCTAAAACAAGGCACATTACTTGTGTCAATTCCCCCCTACTGCCGGTTCTTCCTACGATCTCTTTAACTTCTGCAGGTATTCCTTTAGTAAAGCTTACTTCACCTTCTACTTTAAGTTCTTCCTCTTCTTTGCCTTTCTTCTGAATAATTTTTTTTGCCATTAGTAATCACCTATTCTGAAGACTTAGCAAGTGATTCTATAATAGATTTTGCTTCACCTTCTCTAACTACAGCAATAGCAGAAGTTGCAACAGACAAACCAGCGGCTGCGCCAAGATCATCTTTCTTGGAAACACCAAAACAAGGTATTCCTTTATCTTTACATAATAATGGTAGATGCATTACTATCTCTTTAGGATTAACGTCTTTTGCATAAACAACCAATTTTGCATTTCCTTTTTCAATAGCTTTGGTTGCTTCATTTGTTCCTTTACTAATCTTTCCACTTGTTCGGGCAATTTCTACTGCCTCCAATACTTTTGCTTCATCAGCCATGTTTAAAACCTCCGGTCTTGCATCCACAGAAGCAAAGCTTCCAGGACACCATAAATCATTTTATCATTTTTTATATTTTAATCTTTTAGTTAATCTTTTGATTAAGCTAATCTTTTGATCTTCTTCGAGATATGTAATACCATGAAATTGAGAACAAAGCAAGAAAGATAAGACTTTACTTACCTCGTTGTAAACCCAACTCATTGGTAATATTGACTAGAAAAAGTGGCTTGTTTATAAATATTGCGGGAAGAAGCGAGTTAAGTTTGAAAATTTGAAGTATTAAAAAAATAGATTAAGCTTTGAGAAGAGATTATTTAAGAAATTCTGCCAAATGTTTTTCAGAATCAACAATCTCTTTTAATTCATGTTCTTTATAGAGTGCAATCTTAAATTCATCTCGTAATTCTCCTCTTTCTCCGCCAAACATCTGATCAATTGTCATTATTAGATCTTGAGCTTTGCTACTCCATTTTTCATGTTTATCGTTAATCATCTCTCTTAATTGCTGAACATAAAGTTCTAACAGCTGTAACATATGTTTAAGATCTTTTAACAATTTCTCTATTTCGTGTGCTTGTAATTTTATCATTTCTATGAAAGTATTTTCTAAATTATTTAGATAAACATGAAGTTTAGGATTAGTTACAAGCTTTTCTAATGTTATTGCATATGCTTCAATTTCATTAACAATTTTTGTTGCTTTAGCAACATCTTCATCAGAGATTAAATTCTTAGGCATATGAAATAATGCAATTTGTATATTATCTAGACATGTACCAATATGTTTCATAATATTATCAAGAAATAAGTTTATATATAAATCTGTTGATAGATCATTATATGTTTAAAGTCATAAAAATGCGGAAAAGCAGGACATGAAAGAACATTCATAACTAGTTTAAAGACCGGCTCTTTCTGCTTTTCTTTGCGTAAGCAAAAACAAAAAAGTAAAAATTAAAAATGAGGACTCTCTCTACTAAACAACTTTTTTTGCGATAAGTAAAGCAATAGTATGATAATGTGGATCTCCATGAGACTTATCTAAAATTGTCTTCTCAGCATATTTAACAAGTTCCCAGTCTTGATAAAGATTTTTTAATTCTTCTTTCTCAAACAAATCTAAACCAAACTTTTTTTCCATTTCTGGCGAATAGTCAGGAACATCTTTAGTGAAAACAGTTATTAAATTTAAACCACTATTTTTTGTGAACTTTTTTATTTTTCTTATTATTTTGCAAGACTCTTTTTTTGGTAAATAGTGTAAAGTGGAAGTAGACATAATCAAATTATATTTTTTCCTAAATTTAAAATCCCTAATATTAATACAATTAGTCTTAATACTAACATTATTACTCTCAGCCAATTTTTTAACTTTATCTAATCCTTCATTAGAATTATCTATCCCTTCAACATTAAATCCTTTAGTAGCTAAAAAAAAAGCATTCTTCCCCTCACCAATCCCAATATCTAAAACCTCTCCAGAGTTCATATGTTCTAATAAACTAACTACTGCTCTATTAGGTTCAGTTCCCCAATGAAATTCTTTTTTTTTGTATTTCTCAGAAAAATCCATTTTAATATGTAGTTAGACAGGAATTCCAAATGTTTTTACAATATTCACATTCTTTACAATTGAAATTACAATTAGCAATGAAATTTTTAAAATCTTTTGGCAATTTACTCATTTCTAAAAAAGGGATTTTGTTGTTTCTCTTTACAAATTCATTTTTCCAGGTAAAAAGACCATAAGAAGATAAAATTGCCAATAAATCGCCTTCCTCTTCTCTGTAAAAATATAACCTTAACAAATATTTTAAAATCTTAGTTGGTAAACTTCTCCCTGCAAGTTTAAAAATATCAACAAACTTTTCATACTCGTATAAGTCGCGGGGCAGAATAAATGACGACTTAAGCATTCTCCATGGTTCTTTGGAATAAATTTTAACACAAGGGATTCTTTCTTTATAGTCAATATTCTCTTTATGATGTGACAATAAATTAAAGTGAGATGTTCTAAACAAACATTCATTGAGGCAACATTCATTGACAAGAATCTTGATTTTTGCAGAAACCTTTTTAGAGATTTCTTTTATTAGTTCTTTGTCATGATTTATTTCTCTATCAATAATTATAATATCAAAACCAAACCCATCAATATATTTTGCTTTATACAATGTGTTAATGTTGGTGTTTACAGATATTGAGAATGTAAGATTAGGAAACTCTTTTTTGAGTTCATCATAATAAATAGGGTTAGAAAGAACAACATTATTAATTAATTTATTTCTAATAAATGGTTTTATTATTTCTTTGTATTCGTTTATCATCTCTGTAGAAAAAGTTTTTTCACCTTCACAATTTCTATTAATCACCAAACTTGTTTCAATCTTATTTTCTTTTAATTTGTTTAAAGTTTTATGTAAATTTTGCAAATAATTATTTGGCTTTTCATTAAATCCCATTATTCTTCCTGAAGGTAAAATATTATAAGGTAGCCCAAAATATACATCATTAATAAAATTTTTATGTTCTATAAAAAAATCAACTATTTCTGAATCTCCATTGTACGGTACGGAAAACTTTATACTATTAATGAGACCATTATATTTCATTTTTTCGCATTTTACTTAGCAGTAAATCAGAACGTTGGATATATTCTTCTTTCTCTTCATTATTAATCATTAAATGATTTGCCCATCGATGACAGTATTGACACGCATCACATTCTAAAGTGCACTTTTCATTGATAAAGAATTTTAGAAATTCATCCATTTTTTTATTATCCAAATGAATTCGTAATGGTTTTAATTTCTCTTGGTTTTCTATCGGAAGAGAACCAATACTAGAGATTACTTGGTTTCCAGTTAAGTCAAAGAAATTGCCTTCGTAAGTTTCATTCATATAGGCATTAATTGTATTAATAAGCCACATAGTAGGAGCTTCACGTCCAGCAATCTTAAGAAAATCTATTCCAATTTTATTATATTCTTCTAAATCCTCTGGTCTTATCCATGGGCTTTTAATTAGCTCTACTGGATTCTTTAATTTTACATTAGTGCATTTAATTTTAGGGTAATTGTAAAAAATACTTATCTGTGGGTTTTGAGATCTAAAACCATCACAAACATAATCATAAGTATTGTTCGGACATTGGAACACACATTGTAGATTACTAAGAATTTCTAGTTCTAATTTTGTCTTCGAACGAATATTTTTAAGCAGTTTAAAATCTCGATTAATATCCGTTTCCAGAATAATTCTATTAACATTTAATTCCGAGTACCATTCAATCCTTCTTAGCGTGTCAATTTTACAGACTGTTGAAGCACAAATGTATAAATATGGAAAATTATCTCTTACTGTCTCAATAAAAATAGGATTAGCAATAGTAACAGCATCAATACCCATTGATATTAATTCCGAGACTAAATCAATTAATCTTTCTCTAAAAGACAAATCAAACTCTTTAAGATTATAACTTGGAGCATTTATCACATAATTAAACTTAATGTTGTTCTTATGGCACAAATTAATATGTTCTTTCATCTGGTTTATTGAAATGTCAGGAAGAATTTCAGAAGGACGGGCTGAGCCTAAAAAGTCTGTTTTTTTACTTCCGAAAACTTCTACAACTTTATTTTTAGTTTCTTTATTTTTTAAACTAATCTGTTCAATTAATTTGTTATCCCAATTTGTAGCTACAGTTAATTTCATTATACAATCTCCTTAAAACATTGAGGGTCGTTAACAAAATAATCTTTATGGATGGCATTAGATATTGCTAAACAACCACCACAAACTTTACCAAGACCACATTCCCCACAAGACCAATGTTTATAATTCCTGATTTTCCATAATAAATCGGAAGTATACCACATTTCAAAGAAAGTTTGTTTCAGAATATTTCCAATTTTTACGCCCATTGGACGACAGGGAAGAACATCTCCGTTTGGGAGAATAGTTAAACCATTAATTCCAGCCATACATCTCCCACCAACATCTGTATCTTTATCTTTAAGTAAAACCCATAATGGTCTTCTTGTATCATACAGAATCTTTCCTTGATTCTTATTAGCATACTTCAAGACTAACTCGTAAACATTCTTTACCTCTTCTTTTGTTAAAAAATATTCTTTAATATTATTACCTTGTCCCCAAGGTATATATCTAGCAGCCGAGACAAAATCAACTCCAAGGGCTTCTGTTAGGTTTAAATAATTAACTAAGTCGGGAAAATTCAGTTTATGCACAGTAAATTTAGTTGCAACTTTAATTTCATTTTCTTTTAACAGATTAATGGAGCTTATTGTTTTATCGAATGTATTTCTGCCCCTTACTTTCTCATGAACTTCCTTGCTTCCTCCATCTAAAGAAATTTGAATATATCTCAGATTTTTAATCTCTTTAAGCTTTTGAATTATTTTTTCATCAATTAGTAATCCGTTGCTTAAAATAGAAATATAGAATCCCATCTCATCTAAGAACTTGCATATTTCAAACCATTCTTTTCTAACAAAAGGTTCTCCCCCGGTTAAAGAAATTTCACAATCCATTCCCCATTTATCAACAGTTTTTTTGAGCATATTTGCCGCCGTCTTAATCTGATTAAGATTCAGTTCATCTTTAACACATAATTCGTCTTGATAACAATGAATGCAATTGAGATTACACATTTCAGTTATATGCCATTGTACTCTAAACATTTTCTTTGTTTTTTCTCTTGACATGTCAAGATATTTTTGATTACTAATCATCTTCAATTACTCCAATTTTCATTAAGTCAGAAATGACCTCTTGATTTCCAACTGGTTCTTTTACTTCAATACTCTTTAAACATTCAAAAGTTGTTTTGTTTATTTTATATACATCTCCTTCTTCTATATCAACTAACCAATACTTTTCTTTATCTGTGTAAGGTTCTTTAATAAAACGAAATTGTTTGTTAATCTTCATTTTCATCTTACTTTATCTCTTTTAATTCTTCTTTATTATCAACAATTTTCTCTATTGCTTTAATGATAAGATTCATCTCATTTTTTGAGTTAGGATAATGAATACCAGAAATATAAATAGTTGAGTCAACAAGCATTTTAGCATTAGGAAACTTTGAAGCATCAATACCAAACATTTCCATTTCAGGAACTATTTTATCCGACCAAATACCACAATTAACACCTTCTTTGTGAAGGGCTAAAAGAAATCTGTTTCTAGAATCTATTAAAGAGTTAGAGATATTTAATTTACTATGATCAATTCTAAAAACAAACATTGCATTTGAGGATTGTGCATTTTCAGTAATCTTTTGAGGAATAATAAAATCAAATTTTTTTAATCTCTGAATTAAGTAATCCCTATTCTCTTGTCTTCTATTATTGAATTTTTCAAGAGATTTTAGTCTTTCGAGACCAATTTTAGCAAATAAACCATTAAATTTGAAGTTATTACCTAAATTAATGTGTTTGTTTTCAATATAATTTGGAAACATATTAGCACTTGCAGCTTTATCTCTTAGTTTAACATTATTTGTTGTAATAGCTCCCCCTTCAACAATAGGAAGATTTTTAGAAATGTGAAATGAAAATGCAGCTATATCACCTAAGTTGCCGGTTTTTTTTCTTTTATACATCGCTCCATGTGCTTGACAAGCATCTTCAATTATAATAATCTCTTTTTCCTTACAGATTTGGTTTATCTTATCTATGTTACAAGGATTACCAAAAATATGAACCAATATTACTGCTTTAGTATCCTCATCAATTTGTTCTTTAAAGCTCTGAGAATCAATGTTAAATGTTTGTAAGTCTACATCACAAAATTTAACTTTTGCTCCTGCATTTAGTACAGCAGCAGCAGCTGAAAAAAAACTATAAGCAGGAACTATAACATTATCCGATGGTTTAAGATTACAACCAACTAAAGCACTGTAAATTGCTGCAGTGCCTGAATTCAGAGTGAAACAATATTTTGTTCCAATATACTTCCCAAAAAGTTCTTCAAACTGGGTAATATCATAATCTAACTTATAATTATTAAAAGAAATTGACTTGAACTTTTCAACTAATGATTTAACCTCCTCTTCAGTAACATTAGGCCAATCACAAAAAGAACCTTTGGGGACAATCGGTTTCCCTCCAAGGACTGCTAGATTCATATTTTTATTGTACTTACCATTGTTTATAAAATATGTTTTCAATTTATTTATCAAAAAGGGAAAAATATTTATACATAATGACCATTTAATAGATAATGATGTATCTAAAATGAAATTAGATATAAAAGACCAAAAGATATTGCATACAATAGAGTTTGATGCAAGGATGCCTATTTCTAAAGTTGCTAAAAAAGTAAGACTTTCCAAAGAAGTAACAAATTATCGTATTAAGAAACTAGAAAACAATGGAATTATTAATAGCTACCGCACTTTATTTAATCTTTATAACTTGGGTAAGGATTATTATGCTATTTTTTTCAAAATCAAAGATTATTATCAAAAAGAAGAAGAAATATTGGCTGAGTTAAAAAAAATCAAAAGAAGATCGAGAATAATGATTTCTGAAGGTCGCTGGAATTTAATATTAACTTTGCGTTCTACAAGTATACAACAAATGATTCAGGAAACTACTCCTTTTCTCGCTAAGTACGGCGAAATAATTGAGGAGAAGCAAATTTCACTTACTAAAGAGATGTATATCTCTAAGTGTTATCCCATTTATCCAGATATAGAAAAAGATGCTGCTGAAATATGTCATATTAAAAAAGATGATAAAGAAATAGAATTGGGAAAACTAGATGTTTTAATAAGTAAAAAGATAGCTGCAAATCCAAAATATTCTTTAAAAATTTTAGCTTCTGAAGTAAATTTAGATGTTAAAACAATAAAGAAATATATTGAAAAACTTAAGACAAACAAATTGATCATTCATTACCGCACATATATTAATGCTGAAAAATTAGGATTCAAGAGATTTTTGGTTATGGTTTCTTTCAAAACTCTATCTAAAGAAAACCAAGAACTGATTAACTTTTTAAAGTCATCAAGAATAGTACCAATATTATATACTTGCTTTGGCATGACTGATTTAATTTTTGAAATAATAGTTTCAGATATTACTGATTTATTTAATTATTTAAAAGAATTATCAATGGGTTATTCATCAATAATTAAAGAAACTTCTTTTTTACCCATTATTAAATATGATAGGAATTCAAATTAATTTAGCAATATTCCTTCTTTCTTAATATCTTCAACCAGATAATGAATTTGTTTATTTTGTATAATAAAATTTTTTGAAATGTTTTCTAGAAGCCCATCCAGGTCTTGAATATTTTTATGTGCTGTTTCAATAATAAAATCCCACCCATTATTAACTCTATAAATGGTGTTTACGTTTTCATTACATATGAGGTGTCTTTTTAATTTATCTTTATTATTTTCATCAACTTTGAGAAAAACTTGAGCTTTAACATGATAACCTAATTTAGAAAAGTCTATTAATATTGTTTTTCTTAAGATAATATTATCTTCTAATTTTTTTAACTCATCAAATAAAGTAGATATGGGTATGTTAGTTCTTTTACTAATTGTTGTTAATTTCTCTCGAGAATTTTTTCTTAGGTTAGTTAAGAGAATAATAGTTTTATTATTTTCCGTCAGAACCATATTAATTGCTAAGGGACATAAGTATTTAAGAATAACTAGGAAGAATTTTAAATATATCGGTAAATTTACCACGATTATTACGGTTTTCATAAAAATAATACTTTATTGTTGGATTTCTTCCAATTATGAAATAGATTCCCTTTTTGATAAAAATAGTAAAAGATATTTTTATATACTTTTATTCTTATAAATGTTACAAAATGGAAAACAAAAATATAAATCAAAGCTCAGAAAGCGAACTTGTTGATAACCAAGAATTAAGAAATCTTATCGAAAGTTGTTCAACTTGTGGTTGGTAAATTTAATTTTTTATTTTTTTCTTTAAAATGAAAGAATACTTTAAAGATCAATACAATCTAGTCGTTTCGAATTATAGTTCACATGATGTGGGCTTTAACAATAGAGCAAATATAATTGTTTCTGATCAGGGAAAATTTTTTCAGAAGATATATCAAAGATTAGTTCTTGGAGAATTAGAAAGAGTTATTCCAGTAATCGAATATTTATCTAAGTTAGATTTCCCAGTACCTCAACCAGTTAAAAGTGTCAACAATAACTTCATTGTTGATTTTCAAGGCAAACCAAGTGTCTTGTTTAATTATTTGCCAGGGAAAATCAAAGAACAGTTTTCAAGAAACGAATTATTAGATGTTGGTAGAAATATAGCTAGACTTCACCTATCATTAAGAGAATATCCTAATCTTGATGATTTTATTAAAAATGACGAAGATTATAATTCAACAAGTTGGTATGACCATAATATAACTCTGCTTAAAAAGTTAGGTTCTTTGGAATCCAGATTAATTGTTGAAGAATATGTAAAGTTGCAAAAACAAAAACCAAATGAATTTGATTTAAATGAACTACCCTTGTCTCTATTACATGGAGATTTCAGAAACGAAAATATTTTATTTCAAGATAATAAGATTACTGGAATAACTGATTTTGAATGCATGCGTTATGATAATAGAATTTATGATATTATCTTTGGAGTAATTGGCTTTTGTATGCTTAAGGGTAATTTAGATAAAGTGGGTATGAATGATGTACTTAATAGTTATAATTCAATATCTCGTCTGAAAGAAGGTGAATTAGAAGCTTTTCCTTTCATGTTAAAATTAATGACTTGGGACAAATGGTGCTCGATTTATGTATCTTCTGAAATTGGTTTGTCTAACAAAAGAAAATCCAGAATAAAACATAATCATTATAAAAGATGTTATTTAAATATAAAAGATGATTCAGTTTTATAAACATGATAGAATAAAATGATCAGCACAACTTTTGCTAAAGCCTGGTTTAAAGGAGAAAACAACTCCAATAACTATGAATACTTCCCTTTTTTTATAAGAAGAATTAGCCCTATCTATGAGAAACAATTATATCAAAAAGTCATCACAGCAATAAAAAAAATTAATTCAAGAGATATTACAGAAGAAGAAAAGAAAAAACTTTTTTCATCTGCATTTGATGCTCGTTTAGAGATTCTTTTCCTATCTGGTTATTTTAATTATTGGTCACAAAATGATTCTAATCAAAGAGAAGTAATGAGATTTATCTTAGATTATCTTTTTTTGATAAACCCTTCTGATCCGTTTGGTGCAAGTGACAGTTATCTGCCAAAATCAGAACAAGAAATTAAAAACCTCATTGAAATTGGTGGAATTAAAGAAAATAATAATTTAATAGGAAAATTAATTCTTAGTCTTAAATCTGTCGCTTGGGCTACAACTTCTGAAACAATCAATATGGCCAAGTCAATAGAAGGCCCATATTTCATTGGTAACTTAAACAAATTTGTATTTATCCGTTCTTATTTTAGCATCAAAAACCCTTATATCTGGTCCAACTCAAAATTATACCTGTTTGATAGAATTGATGTATGTACTCTTTATGAAAGAGGTAAATCTAATTTTGGAAAAATAGATGTTGATTTTTATGGAAACTATTCTTCAAATTTTAATTTAAATAATTATTCTAAAGCAATAGTTTTAGTTGATGGAAAACAGCTAAATACAATTAAAGAAATATCTCAACTGACAGAAAATCTTCAAGAAATCGCTTTAAAACAAATGAATAATTTCAGGAGCCTTTCAACAAAAGAACAGATGAAGAAAATAATGGAATTACATTGTAAAGTTTATAAAAACATTTTTTCACTTGCAGAAATGGATTGGAAACCAACCAGAGAGATGTATGAATTAATTGAATCTAAAGAACTTAAGCCAAAAAAAGAAAAAGAAGAGACATATAAAGAAAATGATGATTATGATGAATTTACTATATTAACTTTAAAATTACTTGATGATGCCAATTATGATCAAAAATACTCGCGGTTCTGTGAAGAATTATCAAACTTATCTCTAAATGCACCCAATGGTATTGAATTTTATGGTGGCAAAGCGGTTAATTTAGGATTATTAAAAAGGAAAAAATTTAATGTACCTAATGGTTTTGTTATTACTACTGAATCTTTTAACCATTTTATGAATCGGAATAAACTCTTTTCTCAAATAAAAGAATTGTTAAAAGAATTTAATGTCAATGATACAGAAAAATTAAACAAAGTTTCATCTCAAATAAGAAAATTAATTGTTAATGGTGTTGTTGATGAAAGTATCAAAAAGTCAATAATGAATGAATTCATCAATTATAATAAAGTATCTGTCAGGAGCAGTGCAACTACAGAAGATTTAAAAGAAGCCAGTTTTGCAGGACAGTTTGACACTTATCTTAATATAGATAAAGACAATTTGGTTGAGGCAGTTAAAAAGTGCTGGGCATCTTTATTTTCTTCCAGAGCAATTTATTATCGGATGAAAAATGATTTTCCAATTTACAATGTTTCTATGGCCATACTGATTCAGGAAATGATTGAACCAGAATTTGCTGGTGTATCATTCTCAAGAAGTCCATTAAACGAAAAAGAGGATTCTATTTTAATTGAAGCATCAGAAGGTTTAGGAGAAAATGTTGTTTCCGGTTCAGCTGACCCATTAAGAATAGTCGTGTCAAGGAATTTAGAAAAAATTAATAGGAATAAACAAAGTGAATCTTCGTTATCAAGTGAGCAGATCAAGGAATTAACAAAATTAACTTTAGAGATTGAAAAGTTTTTTGGTCTCCCCCAAGATATAGAATGGGCTTTAAAAAATAACAATATCCATATTCTGCAATCAAGACCTTTGACTAAACATCTACATAAGAAATCAACAAAGAATATTAATTTTGGTAAGCCCTTTCTAAAAGGCATTCCTGCTTCTGAAGGAACAGCAAAGGGAAAAGTTTCTATAATCAATGAAATTTCAGAATTGGAAAAATTTAGTGAAGGAGATATATTAGTTGCAAAAACAACAAGCCCCGAATTAGTTGTGATTATGTCAAAAGCTTCAGGAATCATTACTCAATATGGTGGGATTTCTTCTCACGCAGCTATTGTAAGTAGAGAATTAGGAATACCTTGTATCGTTGGCTGTAAGAATTTATTTGATAAAATCAAAAATGGTGATAAAATTATCTTAAACGCCGATTTAGGAGAGATTTATTATGAAAAATAAGAACCAAATTAAAATTTTAAGAGAACAAATAGATGAAATAGATGAGCAATTATTTGATCTTTTAGATAGAAGATTTGGAACTGTTAAAAAATTATCAAGAATTAAGAGAAAGATAAAAATTTCAATAACTGATATCCAACGGCAAGAGAAAATAATTCAAAGAATTACTCAAAAGTATAACAAAATAGATCCAAAATTCATTGAGGAAATTTTCCTATCAATTTTTGATTATTCTAAAATACTTCAATTATATAAAATAGAAAATAAAAGCTTAATTAAAAACTTGCAAGAAAAACCTTTACTCATCGCCGGACCTTGTAGTATTGAATCTAAAGAACAAATTGAAACAATAAGCAATTTTCTAAAAGAAAATGGAATTAAATTTCTAAGGGGAGGCATATTCAAACCGAGAACTAGCCCTGAATCTTTTCAAGGTTTGGGCATTGACGGTTTAATCTATATGAAAGATGCTGCAGTTAAAAATGATCAATATATTGTAACTGAGATAATGACTGAGAAACAACTGGATCAAGTTTATGATTTTGTTGATGTTATACAAATTGGTTCTAGAAATATGTGTTCTTTTGGGCTATTGAAAGCAATAGGAAAGAAGACAGCAAAAGACAAAAAACCAATTTTATTAAAGAGGGGCATGAATTCCACAATTAATGAGTATTTAAGTGCAGTTAAATATCTTACTAAGTACGGAAACAACAACGTTCTCCTTTGTTTGCGGGGCATCAGAACATTTGAACAAATTGATAGTGAATTAAGAAACACTCCAGATTTAGCTTCGATTTTGGAATTAAAAGAAAAAACGAATAAGAAAATAATCTTTGATCCTTCTCATTCTACCGGAAACAAAAAACATATCGTTGAAATTTCTAAAGCAGCTTTGAAATTAGGGGCAGATGGGATTATGATTGAAGTGCATAACAAGCCTGAAACTGCTTTAAGTGATGGTAAACAAAGTTTGGACTTTAAACAATTTAATAATTTTTTAAAGGAAATAAGATGAGTAACAAGATTTTTCAATTGGAAGTAAAAGTCATACTTGCATATAATAGTTTTGATGAAAATTTCTATGCGGGCCACATTTTACCCGTAAGAAATTTCTCAACAGAACTTGCTAGCAAACTTGGACAAGATGTTCTATTATGTGATGTGGCAGCCTTACTCCATGATCTTGGACTAGCTCTTTATGGAGATAATGAGCATAACGTAAGTGGATCAGAAGAATCAATAAAGTTATTAAAACTAGCTGGTTTTGAAGATAGAAAAGTAAATTTGGTTGCTAGAATGATTAGGAATCATAATAGATATTATTCAGCAGATTTCACACTGGAAGATGAAGTTTTAAGATCTGCAGATGGTATGGCCCATATTTCTGAAATGCCTTTCACTTTTCATAGTTATCTAATAA
>JAHJGQ010000006.1 GCA_018824365.1 Nanobdellota archaeon
ATCATATTTAATTAAGATTATATTATTATAGATAAATGAGGTGAATTAAATTGGTTAAAGAATTAAAACTATTAAAAGAAGATGTTGAGAAAGCAATAGGAAGAGTTGCTGCTGAATATTCATATACCAGAGATCTTCAAGACAAGATTGAACAGATTGAAAAAGAAGCAGAAGAATCAGATGCAGCATTGCGTGATGCTAAAAAAGGTTTCAGAATTCTTCGTTGGATTGGAAGAGCCGAAAGAAGAGTCGACCAATCTGAAATAAGAATCATCGACGAATTGAAAGAGTTAGGAAAGATCCTTCCTAAAAATCTTAAGGAAAAAGAAGAAGAACTTCTGAAAGGACTGGAGATAGCCGAAGCTAAATTAGTTAAAGCTGCTTCAATGTTCACTGGAGGAGTTAGAGAAGATCTTCTTAACATTCAAACTGATGAACAACTACTCAAGAAGCTAAAAAGCAAAGGCAATGAAAAAATAAAAGTAGATCTACAAAACTGTTTTACTAAAGCAAAGAATGGAATAAAAGATTTAGAAAAATGGCTCTCAGCAACAGAAGCAATTCTTAAAAATATCAAAGGATTTGAAGAAACTTTAGAAAGATTAGCCGCTTAATTTTTTACTATCTGATTTATTTTTTATTTTTTTATAAATTTTTTATTTTTTTGGAGAATAACAGCCAATTCGATTACGATAATAATTTATCGGAACTAAACGATCATCTCCTTTTTGAGGATTACTTATTTTTTCAACCCACCCTTCTTTAGAATCAGATAAAAAACTTATTATTGCTTCTCTCAAAATATGATTTTTCTCAACTTCAACTAAATCTTTTCTTTTTATAATAGCATCATAAACCCTAAACACCTCTTCTTTGTAAGGTAAACGGGCACATTCACCACATACCGGAAGGTAGATATTTCTACCATCTTTTGCTTCTTCAATCCTAACAGTCTTATCAAAGAAAGGAGCAGGAACATAGGCATCGAAACGATCTTTTCCCTTTTTATCAGAAAAACAAAATATTTCCATTTCGTCAATTAAAGTTTCAAGACCTACTTCTTTAACAAAATCCAATCTCCATAATCTCTGTGTATGTAGGGCAGTATTATTACACTGTTCACCATTTATCTTAATAGCTTTACACACCGGTTTTCTTTCCTGCTTAAAATTGATGTATGGTAGTATAGAGCGCACATAACCAAAATCCCTCTGCCTAAAATCATAAAGCAAACCAGAAACGTAAAGAACAAAATCATTATGTTTACACCAATCAATAAATCCGATTATGTCTTCAGTATCTTTTTCGGTAAGACAGAACAAGTTAACTTCATCTATAGCAATAGCAGAAAGAGGCTTATACTTTTTATGTTTAATTCCATCTATGACAATATCCCCATTTTTCCCCTGATGAGCAACATTTCTAGACATGATTATCTTTCTTCTACGTTCAAGATCATATTTGATAAACAGAACAGACTCGGCACCTTTTGCAGGAAACTTATACCTTCCATCAACTACCAGATTATTCTCATCGCGAATATTTACAAAAGAATTATAAGCCATGACATTCCGTCCAGAATGGATGCTTCTTTCTAATTCTCCTACCACAGCTTTAGTTTTACCCCCATTCATGGGCGTAAAAAATCCTACAGATAAGCCAATTAGTTTTTCAATAGAGATGTCTCCAATATCAAAAGCCATATTTAATGATACAAAAACATTCTTTAATAAACATTACTCCATCCCAAACAATATTTTCTGGAATGAAAAAGCCTATAAATACAATCCCTGTTAGGTAATAAATGCTTCTTCAACAATTAAAGCTTAATAATATACGTTCTTATATCGAAGAAACAATTAATTTTCCGGAGGGATCAACATTGCTTTCAGGAGATATTGGCTCTGGCAAATCGACTATCCTTCTGTCCATAGAATTCGCTCTTTTTGGTACAGCACAACCTAATCTCCCGGCAGAATTACTTTTAAGAAAGGGAGCATCACTGGGATCAGTAGAATTAAGATTAAAACTTAAAGATAAAGAGATAACCATCAAAAGAAACCTAAAAAAGGAAAAAAACATCATCAAACAGCTTCCTGGATATCTTATCATCAACGATATAAAAAAAGAACTGACACCCGTGGAATTAAAATCTGAAATGATTTCAATGCTCGGCTATCCAGAAGACATCATCAGTAAGAACAAGAACTACATTTATCGTTATACAGTTTATACTCCACAGGAAGAGATGAAATTTATTTTACAAGAAGATTGTGAAACTAGACTTGATGTCCTGAGAAAAATATTCAATTTTGATAAATATAAGACCATACGTGAAAACTTACAAAAATATCTTCGAAAAACACGTACAAAAATCGCTATCTTAAAAACCAAGACAGAACCGCTTGAAGAACATAAACAACAGCTAAGAGAACTAAACCAAGAAAAAGAGATTCTGGAAATGTCCATGATCAAAGAAAAACCAAAATTAAGTAAGATCAAGGAAGATATTGATAAAGAAAAGAAAGAGATAGAACAATTAGAGCAGCAGCAAAAAGAATTCATCGAACTTCAACAGAATTACAAGACTACAATAAGAATTATGGAAGAAAAAAGAGAACAAAACGGGCATTTTAGAGATAAACTTGAACGATTGAAGCTTGAAATTATCCAATTATCAACTCCTGAAGATATGACCATTGAACAAGTAAGATTAGAATTAAACAAGATTGAAGAGCAAAAAAATATTTTCTTTACTAGAAAAACTACAATTCAGGAAAAGATTAACCATCTTCAGAACTTGATTGAAAATTCACAGGAAGAGATTAAGTCAGTGATTGAAGAAACCTTGAAAATTGAGGAAAAAGAAAATTTAAAAGAGACATTAATCAATGAGATTAACCAAAAAGACACGTTACTAAAAAAAAAGAAAGAACTAGAAGATTTATTTGAAAAAACTTTAGAACTAATCGTTAAAAACCAAACAATTTTATCTCAATCTCAAGACACCTATAACAAAATCTTCTCTTTAGATAATTGTCCAACCTGCCTGCAGGAAGTTTCCAAAGACCATAAAGAAAAGATTGTCAATCAGGAAAGACAGAAATGTGATAAAGCAGAACACATCTTATTCGAATTGAATAAAAAGAGATCAGAAATATTTTCTGGGAGAGAAACCACTCTTAAAAAAATAGAACAATTATTTTCAAAAGAAAATCTTCTTACTAGAACTACACTAGAGCTTGCTCAATTAAAAGAAAAAAAAGAGTTGATTGGCAAAAGGAAAGAACAATTAAAATTGTGGGCTTCTGAAAATAATCTTCTGGTACAGCAATTACAGGAACTGACAAATGATTGGGACATCGAAAAGATTAATCTGAGAATAATGGAAATGCAAAGTTTGGTGGATGCAATCTCAAAGAAAAATTTCATTGAAAAGAATTTGCAAGAAGTCAGCAATCAATTAAAAGAGAACCTAAAAAACATTTCGATATTTCAAAGTAAGATTACTGGATTAGAAAAGGACATCTCAGATAAAGAAGACTTATCTTCAAAGATCAACATAAAAAAACAAAAGATTTCAGAGTACACAAACCTAGAAAAAGATACTGCAGTGAAAGTAGCCCAATTACAAACACAGATTGACGGAATCAATAAGCAAGAAGAAACAGTAAAAAAGATAATATCTAAACTTAATGAAGAAAGAGACAAACTGATTAGGTTAAGAGAATTGTACAGCTGGCTTGAAGGACACTTTCTAAAACTCACTTATACTATTGAAAAACAAGTCATGATAAACATCCATCATCATTTCAATCTTATATTTCAAGAATGGTTCTCAATACTAATAGATGACGAAAATATTTATTCTAGGATTGATGATACATTTACGCCAATAATTGAACAGAATGGGTATGACATTTCTTTTAGCAATCTTAGTGGAGGAGAAAAAACTTCTGCAGCGCTTGCTTACCGGCTTGCTTTAAACAAAGTAATTAATGATATCATAAGCGGTATTAATACTAAAAACTTGCTTATTCTTGATGAACCAACTGACGGTTTCAGCTCTGAGCAATTAGATAAAGTAAGAGATGTCTTAGAGAGGCTTAACTTACAACAGACAATAATAGTATCTCATGAATCAAAAATTGAAAGTTTTGTAGATAATATAGTAAGGGTTAGTAAAGAGGGGCATGTTAGTGTAGTTGTCTAAAAAATAGAAAGATCAAAATTTAAAAATCACTTAGAAAAATATTTTTTTGTAGTGATTTTTTATTAACTTTTAGTAATTATTGATAATCTTAGCTGTTTCAACTTTAATTCTTTGTCTGCCAGAATACATTTCAGCTAAATTTTCCAATCCACTTCTAAATCCTGCAGGAGGAGCAGCAATCAAAATATCTGTATATGCTGCCTCATTGGGATTTTTTTCAAAATCAGTTATATCAGTCCTTAATGAAATTTTATAATCTCCTTCCATCACTATATCAAATAGATGACCAACGTAATGTTCCAATATAACTCCTTTAATCTTAGCAAACAATTCACCTTTTCTTTTATACTCTGAGTTTCTTAAAATCATTCCTCTTCTCTTTCTTTTAGAACTTGAAACATGATTAAAATTTAATTTAGAAGCCAATCCCATTGGACTTTCACTGATAGCTTTCAAATAATCTTTTTCCTCTTTCTTTAAAAAATCAGAAGACAAAATATCTTCTAATACTTTGTAAAGTATTACGGAATTATATTGTGGAATTTTTATAGAAAAATCTAGCTCTTTAATTTCTCTCTGGGTATTTTTAATTAAAGCAAGACCACAAACAACATCTACTTCATCACCGAAGCGCTTTTCTATTAAGCTCTTCCCTTTTTTTAGCTGTTTCTTCTTCTCCTGTCTTTTTTGAGGTAAAGTAATTCCATTTGTAACTTCAATCAGTGAAACAAATTTATGATAAGCAATTGCTTGCTCAATTTCTTGATCAGAAAATGTAATATCTGCCACCTGTTGATGCGCAGGAATATGTTTTATAAATAATTCTAGCTTACAATAATTGCAAAGAAAAATATATCTTTAATGTTAATTTATGTTATTATTTTATCTTAATTTAAACCATGCTAACTCAAACTAAGCCATTTAATTCATTTTATTAATATCCAATTATTTAATCTCTAATAGTTAGTCTTAATATTCTAATATTCTAATTCTCAAAAAATCATTCCAAAACAGAATTTAGACTTTTAATTCCTACTTCTAACTGCTCATCAGTAGGCTCTTTAGTTGTAATACGCTGCAACCATAAGCCAGGAGCTACAAGTGTCCTAACAAGAATATTTTTTTTGAATTTATCACTTAACTTGATCAACTCATAACTAATTCCTGCAATTAATGGAAAGGCCAAGATCCTACCTATAAATTTTATCCACCACTGGCCTGGAATGAGTGTAAAGATGAAAATTGAAAGCAGTAATACTACAAAAATAAAAGAAGTTCCACATCTTGGATGGAATCTGGAAAACTTCTTTACATTGCTAATTGTTAATTTTTCTTTATTTTCATAACAATTTATAGTCTTATGTTCAGCACCATGATATTGAAATAAAATCTTAACGTCTTTCATCAATGAAATTACACCAAGATATCCTAAAAAAAGAGTTATTCTAAAAAAACCATCAAATATGTCAAACAAAAAACCTTCTGGATGGATTAGCCTTGCAGAAAAGAAAGGCAAAGCCACAAAAATAAGTATAGCAAATAAAAAAGAAACGATGACTGTACCAGCTACTTCTTTCCCGCTTAATTTTTCTTCATGACCAAGATTTTGGTTGCTGCTCCATATTAAAGCTCTTACACCATCGTAAAGAGTATAACCCAATCCAACGATACCACGTATAAAGAAAACATTGAAAATTTTAGGAAAATTACTGCTTTTTTCTTTTTTTACTTTAATTTCTCCGTCCGGCAGACGTACAGCAACAGCATAATTCTCTTTATTACGCATCATTACGCCTTCAATAACTGCTTGCCCACCAACGTTCATGTGAACCTAAAAAATGAACGTATATTAAAAGGTTATTATTTTTTTTCAATAGAAACCTGAAACATGGCGAGGTTCATTATTATCTTGGTTTGAAGCACTAATTTGATTAGAAGGACTAACCTTATTTACTGGATTACGATTATTACTACCAGATTCATTTACATCCGGAAAGAAACAATAATAAGTGTTTTTCTTAATTATACCTACTAAAGAATTTACTAAATCCTCTTCTCCCGTAACTATAACTGTATGAGCGATATTATTATTTCCAACTACATAAAACTCATTCTTCACAAGACAACCTTGTAAATAATATTCTCGATGATTTCCTGAACTTCCTACATAAATACATCTTCCTTCCCTTTCTTCTAATAAGTCATTGATTTCACTAAAAGCAGTGTAAGTTCCAAATATATCATCAATACCTTTTCTAGTAGTCATTAAACGTAACTCTTTCATTTTGATTTCTCTTTAGGCTTTACTCTTTATTTTTTACTTATTTCTATCTGTTTATTATTTATCACTGATATACCAGATTTTCATTAATTAATTTTGATAAAAATAATATAACTAATTAAAAATCTTTCTATACTACTGGATCAGAGTAAGTTTTTGTTTAAGTATGTAATGTGTTTAAAAAAACTTTCCCAAGCCAATCTGGCTGCTTTTATGAAATATCTCTTCTTCAGAATAACCTAAAACAGCAAAAATACTAGATACTGCCGGAATCAGCTGATTATTGATATAATATTCAGGATCATAATTGCCCTCTGAAACGTCTGTAGGAATTCTTGCTCTTTCCCTGACAAGACCAGAGCCTTTAACAATAACATATTCAATTATTGTACCTGGCAATACTTCCTCCCCTTTTGCAACTAGTTCCCTGGCAACTTTAACATGGGGACCGATCGAAGTATAATAAGATAAATCTCTGGTTAATTGTGTTTTCAAAATGAGTTTATTCAAACTTATCTTTCCTTTCTTAAGATCAGCAACGACATCTTTAACGTATTGTATGGCTTCAGCAACATTATCCAATAAAACTAGGTTTAAAACTTTCTTCTGTATCTCTTTGGCTAGCTCTGACCAATTTCTACGTACTGACTCAAATCCAGTGATCTTAACATTACCACTTTTAGATAATAAAGCATATTTTTTTTTCGCACCCTTTTCACTACCCTTCTGAGCGACAAATATTCCCTTAGGAAAATGGCCTTCGTATTCTAATTCCATATAGCCAGGCAAGTCAAAGTTAATCTCATTCATGAATTCCATCGCTTCATCCATGATTTTATCCCCTAACAATAAAAAACATGAATCAGTATCAGCATAAATTACTTCAAAACCTTTTTTCTTGGCCTTCTGAATTGTTTTTTTGATATAATCTCTTGCATAAGCAGTAGTAGAAGCCGCACATTCTAAACAATACCATCTTGCACCATAAAAACCAAGATAACCATAAAAAGAGTTAGCCAACACCTTTAATGCATATGAACGAGCTTCAAGAATTTTCGTATTCTCTCCTTTCTGCTTAGCTTCTTCAATAAACCTTTTAAGATCTGCCCTTCTTAAGATGAGCCTTTCCAAAACAGAAGGGATAAATTTTTTCTCTTTTGTACAAAACCAATAATCTTCTTTTTCAGGGACATGAATTTCATCTTTACAGCAGGAACACTTAAATCCTTCAGGCCCGATATTATGGGCTGTAATGATAGTAGGATATAAAGAACGGAAATCAAAAATAATAATATTTTCATATAAGCCGGGGGTTGGTTCAAAGACAAACGCACCCTGTATAGACTCTTCTTTACGTTGTTTAATCTCAATATTACTTGGTTTATTAGGAGCTAGAACATTAAATTCTATTGATCTCTTAAGAATATAATTTTCAACCAGTCTGCTGAAACGCATCCTGATAATATCTGAAGTTGGAAGACCGATAATCTTAGAAAATTCTATCATGTCAGGAAGAAGTTTATTGCATAATTCAGAAGTAAGATGCGAATCATGTAGATTATACTCACAATAATCCTCTAATTTTTCAGGTTCATTATCCCACACATTTCCTAAATTTTCAAGATTAACTTCATGCTTCTTATGTCCTAAAAGTTCGTTTGAAATAGCATCAAGTGAAAAATTTTCAGCATCAAGATTCTTACCAAAAATATTCTTTATAAACTTAAAAATATCTAAATGCAAAATGCCTTTAATCTTGCTTTCACTTGTCCTGAAATTAGCACTATTTCCTGAAATCAATTCGGAATAATCCAATCCAAGATCAAATCTGACTTTATATTTATCTGCTCTTGCTTTAAGATAAGGAAAATCAAAACCATCTGAAAAATAACCAGTAATTATCTCTGGTTTATAACTTAATATAACTTCTTTGCATCTTTCGAGCAAATCGACTTCATCTTTAACAACCTCTAGATAATCAAGTTTATTATCAAAATTCTTCCAAGTGATAACCTTCTTAAACTCTTTATCTTTATCTTTTCCGTAGAAAGCAACCATCAGGACAGGGTTTTTATTAAGGTTAATCTCACTCTTTGTTGCATATGTTTCAATATCTATTGCTAATGTTTTCCATTCTTTAAGAGCTTCCTGGCTTTCTTGCATAACTTCCTCAGCCATAAAAACAGGAACACGCATTCTTTGGTTCTGTAAGAATTCACCTTTAGCTTTCACTAAAGTCATAGGAGTTATCTTTTTATCTCGTAGATAGCGATGTACGAAAAGGATATCATTTTCGTAACATTCAACTCCCCAAGATCGAAGTTCCCTAGAGATTGGAGGAACTGCTTTTGGATAATTAGTATAGATTTTCCAGAAAGATTTCTTTTTTCCGATAAGTTCTTTTTCAACTTCTTCAAATTTTAAAACTTTAGCAGGCTCTGAATCTGTTTCAATGCTCAATTTATCCAATCTTTCTTTAAGTTTTACTTTATCAACACTTTCAACAAAAGCATAGAAATAAGGTTCGTAATGATGTTTGACACATACAATCTGCCCATCATTTAGTTCACCATCTAGTTTACCATATAAATAAACATAAGGCTTACCATTTTCTACTTTGTAATCAAATTCATAAGGGTAAAAGCAAATTTCCATTTAGAATATTTTTTAGAGTGATATTATATAAAGATTATGGGTTTTGTTTGGTTTGTTCTGAACCGTAATTATGTCACAGTTACAAATATATCTGTCAAGTGTGTTGCAATTAGGAGGAAAAATGGCATACACACTAAGAAAAAAGAGATATTGTGTTAAACAAGCTTTGTTAGGCTTGACACCGATTTCTGAGA